>JASLOV010000099.1 GCA_030745285.1 Dehalococcoidia bacterium
ACGGGCAATCCGGTCGAGCGTGCCGTTTGCCTGGGCCTGAGAGAACAGCAAGGTCACGCCGGCGAGCGTCAGGAAGAGCCGGGTCGGGAAGCCCGCCATGACCTGGTTCGGCCCGATGCCCGCGTACAGGCCGACCAGCCAGGCCAGGGCAATTGCCAGGAAGCCGACGTGCAGCCGGATCGTGCAACTGACGACGATCGCCACCAGCAAGGCGAGCAACGAGATCGTGGCGGCATCGAACATGGGGCGGCGAGTATATCAAGGAGGCAACAAGCAGAAGGTGGACAGGCGGCCTATCTCACGTAGCCGAGGGCTTCGAGTGCACGCTGCGTGTCGCCGTCGAGCGGGCTCCGCCGCGCGCCGCCGGCATCGGCCAGAGCGATCAGGTTGTGGTGGCGCTGGAGCAGGACGCGCTGCAGGAGTAGACGGGCTCGAAACGGGAACCGTGCGGCCAGGTCCACCCGTTCGGTCGGATCGTCGACCAGATCGTAAAGCTCGGTCGTCTCCGCCCGCCCGTTGTAAATGAACTTGTAGCGCCCGGACCGGAACGCGTAGACGCGGGCGGACTCCCGCATCAGCGGGCGCCGGCTGAGAAAGAGGTCCCTCGTTGCGTCCGCTCCGTCGAACACCGGGGGTAACAGGCTTCGTCCGTGAAACACCGCGCCGTCAGCCGGCAAGTCCAGGCCATCGACCAGCGTCGGCACCAGATCGAGCAGGCTGACTGGGTCAACGACGGTGCGGGGGAACTCTCGCACGCTCGCCGGCCACTTCACGACGAACGGCACCCAGATGTTCTCCTCGTACACGTAGTCGCCGTGGAGGAAGAGGCCGTGCTCGTAGAACGCCTCGCCGTGATCGGAGAGAAACACAATCAGCGTGTTGTCGTACTGACCCGCGCGACGGATGCCGTCGAGGATGCGGCCGACGAGGTGATCCGAGTAGCGCACGTTCTCGTCATACCGCGCGCGGACGTACGCCAAGTCATCTGGTGTCGGCGTTCCGTCGGGCCACGTCGAGTGCATCTCGTCGGCCGGATTGACGATCTCCTCGGCGCTGCCGCCCAGCCCGCGCGCCGCTTCGTAGTCAGCGGTCAACGATCCACGGAATGGATCGGGAGGCGTGTAGGGCGTGTGCGGCGGCAGCAGGTGAACCATCGCAAACGTCGGTCGCCCTTCGACGAAGAGATCTGCCGCGCCCGGCAGTAGGTCGCGGTCGGCTCGTCCCTCCCCCAGACTCTCGAAGCCCCTGCTGAACGAGGCGTTGCCTTCCCAGATGCGGTGCTGACTCCAGAGGAACGTGAAGTAGCCGGCCCGTGACATCAGCTCGGCCAGCGTCGGCACGGACAGCGGAATCTGCGAGCGCCAGTCGTCGGTGCCGGTCGCTTCGGGGTACCACCCCGTCGCCAGGCCGGGCACACTCTCGCCGGTCCAGCCCGACGGCGACCAGGCCTGAGTGAACCGCGTGCCGTCCGCCGCCAGCGCTTCGACCGCCGGGGTCGGCCGGTCGGGTCGGCTGCCGTCGAAGGCGTCCGCGCGACCGGTGTCGACGAGGACGACGACGACATGCGGCCGGCCGAGGCGTCCAGATCGGGGTGGCGACAGCAGCTGGCCTGAGCGATCGGCCGTGGCATTGTCGTCGCTCCCGGGAGCCTCGATGCTGACGTCGCGCCATTGGATGATGCCGTTCGCATTGCCCCAGCTCCGGAGCCGGAAGCGAACGATCGAGTCCTGCCAGCGGTCGAGATCGATCTGGAAGCGCTCGGGGCCGGTGTTGTCACCCTCGCCTTCGAAGGAGCGCTCGATCAGGGTCTCGGTTCGACCCGCTTCGTCGAGGAGTTCCACGGCGGCGCGCAGGCTGGCCGCGCCCGGCGACCGATCGACCGCAACGGCGTCTATCGAACCGACCAGCCGCGCCTGCGGCGGGAGTTCCATGTAGACATCGAAGAGACTGTCGGCGGGCATCTCGATGCGCGCGGATTCAGGCGCTTCCGAGGTGGCACGGATCACAGGCGGCCGATCCGACCAGAGCGGCCGATCCAGGGATGAGCGCACGCGCAGGCGGCGGACGTGCCCAGCCGGACGTCGACGATCCGCACCCTCGAGCTGCTGGCCCGCCGGTGGAGCGGTACGGCGGAAGCGTAACTCCGCCCGGTTCCAGCCGATCTCCAGGGCACGGGCAGGCATCCGGAGCGCATAGGTGTTCCAGCCCGGCTCCAAGGTCACGCGGCCCACCCGGCGGTCGTTGACCTCCAGCCTGAGCACTTGCTCCTGTGGCGGAACGGCGGGATCGGGACCGACTTCAATCTCCAGCCTGGCGGCACCGGCGGTCGCGACGTAGAACCGAAAACTCGCCCACGAGTCGTCGATGGCGCGACCGTCGGTCGCCGCTGAGGTCTCGGCACGCGGCGCCCAGCCGCGACCCAGGAAGTCATCGGACGTAGGACTCGCCGGGTCGATGACGTCGGTGCTGACCGAGAACTGCTGGACCGGGACGTAGTCGGCAAACGGTTCGACGCGTCGCGGTGAGTTACAGGCTGCAAGAGCCGGCACAAGCGCCGCGCCGAGCAAGGTTGACCAGCGCAATAGTGTCATTGCCAAGCCCCAAGGTATCTCAGGATCAGGCGGTTGTCGCCCCACAAAGAGTGCGGGCTGCGTCCTGCAGCATCGCAGGCCTGCCCGCTCGCTCGCGCTTCGGGGGCCACGGCTTGGTTTGACCGGAGCCGGTGGTGGCAAGCCCTGCGCTACACTCACTGCGATGCTCGAGCCGGTGCATCCGATCGCCGAACGCCTCGCGCGCGAACTGGACGGCGACGTCCGCTTCGACGCGATGACGCGCGAACTGTTCTCGACCGACGCGAGCAGCTATCGGATCGTTCCGCTCGGCGTCGTCTTTCCGAAGCACACCGACGACGTCGAGCGGATCGTCAATCTGACCGCGCGCGATCGAATCGCGCTCCTGCCCCGCGGCGGCGGCACCAGCCTGGCCGGCCAGACCGTCGGCGAGGCACTGGTCATCGATTTCTCCAAGTACATGAACCGCGTCGTCGAGGTGCATGCCCCCGAGAACGACGCCGACGCGTGGGCGAGAGTGCAGCCCGGCGTCGTCCTCGACAACTTCAATACCCATCTACGGCCCACCGGCTTCATGTTCGGCCCTGAGGTCTCGCCGTCGTCCCAGGCGACGCTGGGCGGCATGGTGGGCAACAACTCGTGCGGGTCGCGCTCGATCCGGTACGGCAAGATGGTCGACCACGTCATCGAGCTGCGGGGTCTCCTGGCAAACGGCGCGCCGTTTCGGTTCGGCCAGTTGTCGGAGGCCGAACTGGCGACCGCACTCGCGGGCCATGGCGACACCGATCGGATCATCCAGACGGTGAACCACCTCGCCGTCACCCACCGTGACGACGTCGATCGTCGTTTCCCGAAGATCCAGCGCCGCGTGGCTGGCTACAACTTGGACGAGTTGGGGCTGCGCGCCGGATTCAACCTGGCCGGGCTGCTGGTCGGGTCCGAGGGGACGCTGGCCATCAACCACGAAGCCTGGGTCCGGCTCGTTCGGCAGCCTGCCCACGCGATCCTCGGCGTCTGCCACTTCGACACCTTCGCAGCGTCGATGCACGCCTCGGCGCCGATCGTCGGCCTCTCGCCCCACGCCATCGAACTCAGCGACAGGTTGCTGATCGACCTGGCGCGCGAGTCGCCGCTTCATCGCGACAAGCTCCACTTCGTCCGCGGCCACCCCGAAGCGCTGCTCATCGTCGAGTTCGCCGGTGAGACGCTCGAACCGTTGATGCGGCAGCTCGACGACCTGGCGACACTGATGCGCGATCTCGGCCACGGCGACAACGTCGTTCGGGTCACCGAGCCCGCGCGCTGCGCCGACGTCTGGGCGGTCCGCAAGGCGGGCCTCGGCCTGTTCGGCAGCGTCAAGGGTGACGCCAAGCCCGTGGCGTTCGTG
>JASLOV010000100.1 GCA_030745285.1 Dehalococcoidia bacterium
GATCAACTGGGCGTGACCGAGAGCCGGCGGCTGGTGGGCGAGCACGTGCTGACCCGCGAGGAGATGGACCGCCCCCACGACGATGACGTCGCGGTGACGGGCCACTGGACCAAGTACGGGGCGCTGTATCACATCCCCTACGGATCGTTGCTGGCGAAGGAGTACCAGAACCTGTTGACCGCCGGGCGCAGCATCTCTGTCGACCATCGCGTGCATCACGCCACGAAGGAGATCCCGGCCTGTATGGCGACCGGCGAGGCGGCCGGGACCGCCGCAGCGCTTTCGCTCTCACTGGACGCCGAGCCGAAGCGCGTCGACATCGCGGCTCTGCGGAGCCGCCTGGTCGAGCGCGGCGCCATCCTTGCGGTGCGCGACGGCGCCGCTTGAGCTAGAAGGCGACCCCGGCCTGCCGCAGCTGTGCGATCTCTTCCGGGCTCCGCCCGATCGACGCGAGAATCTCGTCGGTCTGGCGGCCGAGCGGTTGGGCGGGCAACTGCATCTCCATCGGTGTCTTGTCGAACCTGATCGGGTAGCCGAGCGTCTTGACGGTCCCGACCCAGGGGTCCTCGTACTCGATCATCGTCTGGTTGGCCCGGTGGTGCGGGTCGTCGAAGAGTTCGAGCGTGTTGAGCACGCGTCCGCAGGCCACGGAGCGGGAGTCGAGGTACTCGATCCACTCTTCGGTCGTCTTCGAACGAAAGAGCTCCTCGGCACGAGGCAGCATGGCGGCGGCTCGCTCCTGCCCCTCCGCTGACTCGAGGTCGACGGCCGGCTCGAAGCGCGGGTCGCCGAGTTCGAGCGCGGCGTTCAGGCGCTGCTGCTGCCTGAGATTGAGGCAGCCGATCGCGATGAAGCCGTCGGCGGTCGTGTAGCTACGGTAGTAGACGTTGATCCCGAGCCCGCCGGCGCCCTGGCTGCGCGCCGCCGGCAATCCACCGATGCCGGTGGCCGTCGCCTCCTGGGTCTGGGCGAAGGTCGCGCCGGACTGCGTCATTTCGCGGGTGCCCTCGATCAGCGCGTCGCGCCACTGCTGGTCTTCGCCCTCGATGGCCACCAGCCGCAGGATGCTGTTCAGCGTGACGCTGTGGAGCAGCGAGGTGTTGACCTCCTGCCCCTGGCCGGTCTCACGACGGTGATGGAGCGCCGCGACGACGCCGAGCGCGCCCAGGCACATGCCGGTGACATCGCCGATCGGCGAGCCCTGCGGCGACGGCAGGTCCGGGCTGTCGTGGCGGGGAACCATCGAACCGCCGCCGGCCTGGGCGATGATGTCGAAGCCGACGCGATGCTCGTCCGGTCCGGTGTATCCGAAGGCGCTGACGCCGCAGTAGACGATCGAGGGATTGACCTGCTCGATGTGCGCGTAGTCCATGCCCAGGTCGTCGGCCACCCCGTAGCGGTAGTTCTGGTAGAAGACGTCGGCGTGCTCGGCCAGGTCGTAGACGACCTGGCGAGCCTCGTTCTTCGTGAGGTCCAGGCTGATGCTGCGCTTGCTGCGCAGGAAGCTGAGCCCGGCCCGCATCCGTCCCTGGCTGTCGCGGGCGTAGCTCGGAACGTCGGCCGGTGGCGGTTCGACATGGATGACGTCCGCGCCCATGTCGCCCAGCAGCATCGTGCCGCCCGGGCCGACGAGCTGCTGTGTGACGTCCAGCACGGTGATGCCCGAGAGTGGTCCTGTCATCGTTCAGCCTCCCTCTGCGGCGCCCCTTACGAGATCGCCGAGATGCCAAGCAAGCGTCGCCCGATTACCAGCTTCTGTATCTCCGTCGTGCCGTCCGGGATCGTCAGCGTCCGCGCGTCGCGGAAGTAGCGCTCCAGCGGGTAGTCCTCCATCAGGCCAACACCGCCGTGCACTTCGATCGCACGCGAGGTTACGCGGATCGCCATCTCCGTGGCGTACGCCTTCGCCGCGGCCGCCTGCCAGCTCGCGTCTTCGCCGCGGTCCTGCATGTCGAGCGCCTGGTAGGTGAGCAGGCGTGCGCACTCCGTTTCGATCACCGAGTCGACGATCAGCTCCTGCACGAGCTGGAAGCTGCCGATCGGACGCCCGAACTGGTGCCGCTCCTGCGCGTACGCGATGGAGGCGTCGATCGATGCCTGCGCGATGCCGACCGACATCGCGGCCAGCGTGCTCCGGGGCGAATCGAAGTTCCAGACGCGCTTCGTCGGCTGCGCTGTCTCGCCCGAAGCGCCGCCGCGCCCGCGGAGGTTCTGCCTCGGCACGCGCACGCCGTCGAAGTGCAGCTCGCCGTTCGGCCAGGCGCGACAGCCAAGCAGGTTGTTGTGCCTGACGGTCTGATAGGGAGACGTCTCGCGATCGACATAGACCGTGCGGAGACCTTCGCGCCCCGCTTCCGGGTCGATGGTGACGTTGAGGTTGATGTGATCAGCGATCGGGCCGTTCGAGATCCACGTCTTGGTGCCGTTGATCACCCATTCGTCGCCGTCGAGCACGGCACGGGTCTCCAGCCGCGACGAGTCCGACCCGTGGTCCGGCTCGCTGATACCGCCGCTGCCGATGCTCTCGCCGGCGCGGACGCGGTCGCGGAACTCGCGCTGATCGGCATCCGAGAGCATCACCGGCACGGCCGCGGGCCCGGCGATGAAGACGACGCCGGCGAGCGCGGCCCAGACTCGCGAGAGCTCCTCGATCAGCAGCCCCGCCGTCTTCACATCGAGGTCGGAGCCGCCGAGGTCTTCCGGAGCGCGGCCGTTGTAGTAGCCGAACGGCATGAGCATCTTGATGAAGGAGATCGCGTCCTCACGCGTCATCGGCCCCTTCGCCTCGTACTCGCTGACCTGGGGTGCGATCTCGACTTCCAGGAAGCCGCGGACACTCTGCTTCAGGAGCTGTTGCTCTTCCGTGAGACTGAAATCCATCAGTTCGTTCTCCTGCCGGTGTACGACGGTTGGCTGCGGGCCGCGGTCTTGTGGCCCGGGGCCCGGGCCCTAGACCATCGTGTATCCGCCGCTGACGCTCAGGGTCTGACCCGTGATCCACTCGGCTCGGTCCGAGACGAGGAATGTCGTGGCGTTGGCGATGTCCCGGGGCATGCCCAGCCGTTGCAGCCCGCGTCCGATCGGGTAGACGCGCAGCATCTGGTTCAGCCGCGCCTTCGCGTCCTCATCGCCGGAGGCTGCCGCCTCGACCAGGTTGCCGGTCGCCGGCGTGGCGGTGGCCCCGGGGGAGACGCAGTTGACGTTGATGCGGAAGCGCCCGTTCTCCTTGGCGATCGCCTTGCTGAAGGCGACGACGCCGCCCTTCGCCATTGCGTAGACATGGAGCCGTGGCTCCCCGGTCCGCCCGGCGTCCGAGATGATGCTCACGATCTTGCCGTAGTTCTGCTCGATCATCAGCGGCAGCACCGCGTTCGTGCAGTTCAGCACCCCGTACGTGATCACACCCATCGTGCGGTCCCACTGCGTTCGATCGGTGTCCACGAAATAGCCGCCTCCGCCGCCCTCCTCGCCGGGGGCGCGCGCCGGGATTCCGGCGTTGTTCACCAGGATGTCGACACGGCCCCACTCTTCGATCACCCGGTCGACCATCGCGCCGACCTGTTCCCGGTCCGTGACGTCGGCCTGTACCGCGATCGCCGTGCCGCCAGCGTCGCGGACCGCGGCGACGGTCTCCTCTGCGCGCTCTTCGAAGTAGTCGTTCACGGCAACGCGCGCGCCGTCTTCCGCGAGCGTCCTGCAGATCGCCTCGCCGATCCCTCGGCCCCCACCGGTGACGATCGCCGTCTTTCCGTCAAGCATCAGGTCCATCAGCGTGTCCTCTCGCGTTGCATTTCCATCGCTCGTCCGCCTAGAGCGCCCTGCCGTCGCGAAGCCGCCTGATCTGCTCGTCGTCGTGCCCCAGCTCACGCAGTATCACGTCCGTGTCCTGCCCCAATCGCGGCGCAGGCGAGGGCACCCGTGCCTCCGTCTCCGCGAACTTCAACGGGTGCGCCACGTACCAGTGGGAATCGGCGCCGTCTCCGTCACTGGCGCCGTCGGAGACGAACATTTCCCGGGCTCGATTGTGGGGGTCTTCGATCACCTCGGGCAGCGAGAGCACGGGGCCCACGGCCACGTTCGCCGCCGCCAGCACCTGCACCCAGTGATCGCGCGATTCCTGGGCCAGGCGCTCCGCGATGATCTCCCGCAGCTCGTCCCGCCGCGCGCGGCGCTCGCCGCCGGAGAGCTGGCCGAGGTCGGACCGGCCGATCTGCTCGCAGAGCGGACGCCAGAAATGGTCCTCGTGGGCGATCGAGAGGCTGATGTACTTGCCGTCGCCGCAGAGGAAGACGCCGTAGGCCGGCTCACGACCGCCGGCACGCTGCTCGACCCCGTTCAGCACTGCTTCCAGCGACGTGCCCATCCACGAGAGCAGCCCGTCCGACATCGAGACATCGACGTACTCGCCCCCGCCGCTGCGCTCGCGATGCAGCAGCGCTCCGACGATGCCGACGGTGGCGAACATCGCCGACGAGAGGTCGCCGATCGCGAGCGGCGAGTCGTAGTTGCGAGCGTCGGTCTCGATCGAGCTCGCCAGCAGCCCGGCCAGCGCCTGGTAGCTGAGATCGTGGCCCGCCCGGCTGCGGTACGGCCCGTCCTGCCCGAAGCCGGAGATCGAGCAGTAGACGATCTCCGAGAGCCGCTCCCGCACCTCGCTCTGCCCGAAGCCGAGGCGCTCCATCACGCCGGGCCGGAAGCCCTCGACCACCACATCGGCGGTCTCGAGCAGCTCCCAGAGGATGGCCTTGCCGTCGTCGTGCTTGAGGTCGAGCGTGATGCTGCGCTTGCCTCGATTGAGGGCGGAGAAGAACGACCCCAGGCCATCAATCCCTCGGGCCGGGTCGCCACCACTGGGCTGCTCCACCAGCACGACGTCGGCGCCGAGATCGCTCAGCAGCATGGTGCAGTAGGGGCCGGGATACTGCTGGGCGAGGCTGATGACGGTGATGCCTGAGAGAAGACCGGCCATGCGACTCCTGACGCTGTAGGAAGCTTGCCAGCGTTCTGCGGATACGGTTGCCAGACCGTCAGTTCCAACGAGGAGGGGTGAGAAAATCGGGCGAATCCTAGGTATCGGGGCGGAATGCTGTCAAGGAAATTGACGGCATGCCCCCAGTCCTGCAAACCTCGTGCCGAAAGTGGGTGCATTCGTGGACTTCGAGACGATCCTCTTCGACGTGACGGACGAGATCGCGACCATCACCATCAACCGGCCGGAGCGTGCCAACACGATCTCGCCCGGCCTCACAGCGGACATCACGGCCGCCGTGGACTCGATCGCCGCGGACGAGGGCGTCCGAGCGGTCATCCTGACCGGGGCCGGGCGTCACTTCTGCGGCGGCGCCGACCTGCGAGCGATGGGCGGCGGCGGGCGCTCCGGCATCCCCGGTCGCAACCTGTTCTCGCAGTTCGAATCACTACGGCAGCCCGTGATCGCGGCCATCAACGGCGCAGCGATGGGTGGCGGCTGTGAGCTGGCCCTGGCCTGCGACATTCGGGTGATGGCCCTCGAGGCACAGATCGGGACGCCGGAGATCAAATTCGGGGCGTTGCCCGCGGGTGGCGGCACGCAGCGACTGGCACGCATGGTCGGCGTCGGTATGGCGAAGGAACTGGTCATGACCGGCGAGCCGATCTCCGCCGAACGGGCGCGGGAGATCGGTCTCGTCAACTCGGTGGTTCCCGGCGCTCAGCTCATGGACGAGGCGCGGCGCTACGCCGGCGTCTTCGTGCAGCGGGCTCCGTTCGCGCTGGCGACGGCGAAGCAGCTGGTGCTGAAGAGCGTGGATGTCGAGCTGCAGGTCGGTCTGATGATGGAGTCGAACGCGATCTCCGCGATGGCGACCCCCGAGGAGCGCGGGCAGGAACGGGAGCGCGCGGCGGCGAACTCGGACACGTACAAGCGCATCTTCGCGCAGAGCGACAACTGACGGGAGCGGCTCTTCAGACGCCGCAGCGCCGGCGGTCCGGACCGGCGCCTCCGAGGGGGCTCAGCCACCCGGAGGCCGCGCGGCGCGTCGTGCCCGCCGTGTGCCTACTGGTGGAGCAGCGCGCGCGCCACGACCTGGTACTTCTGCACCTCGGTGGGCCCCTCGTAGACCCGCATCGCGCGAATGCGGTTGTACCAGTGCGCGAAGGGCAGCTCCGTGGTCACGCCGTAGCCGCCGTGTACCTGGATGGCCCGGTCGACGACGCGCGCCACCATCTCGCTGCCCAGCAGCTTGACCAGTCCCGCCTCGACACGGACGTCCTCGCCCCTGTCGTTCTTGGCCGCAGCGTCGTAGACGACTAGCCGTGTGGTGTGGATGTCGATGTATGAGTCGACCAGCATCCCCTGGATCGCCTGCTTGGCGGCGATGGGCTCCCCGAAGAGCACGCGCTCCTTCGAGTAGTTGAGCATCATGTCGTAGCAGCGAGCGGCGATGCCCGTCGTCTGCGCGCCGATGTTCATGCGCGCGCCGGTGAGGCCATGCTGCGCGAGCCGGAAGCCCATGCCGACCTCGCCGAGCACCTGCGAGTTTGGCACAACGCAGTCCTCGAACTGCAGCTCCCACGGCCCGACGAAGCCGTCGTTGTGGGCTGCGCGCATCACCGGGATCTGGCGGATGATGTTGAAGCCCGGGGTGTCCTTGTCCACCAGGAAGGCCGTCACCCCGCCGTGTTGCCGCTTCTCCTTGTCGGTAATGGCGATGACGATGCCGAAGTCGGCCTCGCCGGCCCCGGTGATGAAGATCTTGGAGCCGTTGATCACCCAGTTGTCGCCGTCGCGGACGGCCGTCGTCTCCATGCGGTTGCCGGGGTCGGAGCCGCCGCTTGGCTCCGTCTGCGCGAAGAAGCTGCGCTTCTCGCCGCGCAGCGCGGGCATGAGGTACTTCTCCTTCTGCTCGTCGTTGCAGTTCAGCAGGAAGCCTGCGCGGCCCCCGAACGGGATGGTGATCAGGCAGCGGCTGTTCTCCTCCGTGACGACGACGTTGTCGATGGTGCTGAGGGCCGCGCCGCCGTACTCCTCCGCCAGGTCCAGGCCCCAGAGCCCCTGCTCCTTCGCCACCGCGGTCAGCTCGGCGCGTTCCTCGTCGGTGATCGTCTCGCCACGCAGGAACTTCGCCTCCAGCGGCATCGCGTAACGCTCCACGAGCTGGCGTACCAGTCGCTGCA
>JASLOV010000101.1 GCA_030745285.1 Dehalococcoidia bacterium
GGGCGCCGGGGTGGGTGTCGCGGCGGGCGTCGCCGCCCCCGTCAGGTCACCGGCGCCGGGCAGTGACGAGGCGCGCTTGCCGAAGACGACGTCGAGCGAGGCCTCGAAGGTCATCTCCATTGCGATCGCGTTGCCGTTGGCCACGATCACCCGCTTCAGCTCCGGCAGCCGGCTGGTGTCCGCCTGGAGATAGATCGGCTCCACGAACAGGAACGACTCGCCGATCGGGATCATCAGCAGGTTCCCCCGGATCACCTCGGAACCCGCCTGGTCCCAGAGCGTGAGCTGCTGGGAGATGCCGGGGTCCTGGTCGATCCGCGCCTCGATCTGCGCCGGTCCGAAGACCAGGTCGTCCGTCGGGAAGCGATAGGCGCGGAGAGCGCCCAGGTGGTCGCCGTCGGAGCGCCCGGCCAGCCAGGCGACGGTGTTCTGCTTGTTGCGGGGCGTGAAGGGGAGGATCAACACGAACTCTTCGGTCGCCTCGCCCGGCAGCGTCATAATCACGTAGTAGGGGTCGACCGGCTGTTCCTGCTGGCGGAACTTCTCCGATGGCACGTTCCAGAAGTCTTCCTTGATGAAGAACACGTCCGGGTCATCGATGTGGTAGCGCAGGTACAGCTCGGACTGCAGCCGGAACAAGTCCTCCGGGTAGCGCAGGTGAGCCCGGATCGAAGGTGGCATCCGGTCCATGCTGGTAAAGAGCTCCGGGAAGATCTTTTCCCAGGTGCGAACGATCGAGTCCTGCTCATCGACGATGTAGAAGTACATCTCGCCGGTGCGGGCGTTGACCGTGATCTTCACGCTGTTGCGTATGTAGTTGATGCCCCCCACCGGCTGCGAGTAGGGGAATGCGCCGGAGGTGGTGTAAGCGTCCTGGATCCACAGCAGATTGCCCCCGTCGACCACGAGGTACGGGTCCGCGTCCAGCGAGAGGAACGGCGCCACCTCGGCGACGCGGGTGCGCAGTGACCGGTTCATCAGCAGCTTCGAGCCGGAGCTGATCTGGCCCGAGATCAGCAGGTTGGTGTCGCCCAGGTCCCACGCCAGCAGCAGGCGGCGGAAGAAGCCGGAGAGCTTGATACCCTCGTCACCCCCGTAGTTGGTCGTGCTGAAGTCGTTGCCGACCGGGTAGTCGAACTCCGGCTCGTTCGTGTTGACGATGACATAGTGGTTGGTCAGCTCGCCGAAGTAGATGCGCGAGCCGTCCTCCGAGATCGGGATCTCGTCTCCGACCGGCGGAATGTCGCGGGTGATGAAGTTCGGCAGGCCCTCCGCCACTACCTCGTTGACCGGCGTGACGACGGCGCCGTAGCCGTGCGTGCGCTTCAGACGATCGTTCGTCCAGTTGCGGTCCGGCGCGCGGCGGATGTCGAGCTCGCGGGCGGAGAGCATCACCTGCGTCGGCTTGTCGTCGATCACGTAGCGGTCGACATCGACGTCGTTGAAGAAGTAGAGCGGGCGAATCGACTGCACCTGGTTGAAGGTGTCACGCGAAGGCCGCGCGTCCAGCAGCCGGATGTTGTCGATCGTCGCCGGGTTGGCCTCGATCTCGTCGATGGAAACCGACATCTCCGCGGCGAAGTCACGCTCCTCGATGCGGTCCAGGCCGTACGCCAGCCGCGTGAAGCGGATGTTGCGATCGATGAACAGGCGTTCTCGGGAGAGCTCGTTCGGCACGACGACGGTGCGCTGCACGATCGCCGGATAGATCGCTCCGCCGGCCACGCCCGCCACCGCCCACAGCCCGAGCGCGAAGATTGGCAGGCGGTAGTTACTCGACACGAAGGCGTTGACGATCGTGGCCACGCCGGCGAACCCGCCCAGCACGATCAGGATGTATCGCACCGGTAGACGCGCGTTGATGTCCGTGTAGGTCGCCCCGGCCACGAGCCCGCCGGCCGATATCGCGAGGTCGTAGATGCCGATGAACGTGCCGGCGGAGATCATGAGCAGGATCAGCCCGACCATGATCGAGAGATGGATGCGCATCCCCCGGGTGATGTTCAGCTCGAAGCGCTGGAGCGAGAGCGTCAGTCCGTACACCGCGCCCGCCGCGCCGGTGGAGACGATCAGCAGCCACAGCACCCACACCTGGAAGAAGTGATAGGCAGGCAGGTCAAAGAGATAGAAGGAAATGTCCTTATTGAAGGCGGGCTCCTGCTGACCGAAGGAGACGCCGTTCATCCACGACAGGATCGTCTCCCACGCCCCCCCGGCCACCGACCCGAAGATCACCGCCAGGAACAGCGTCGCCGCGATCAGCGCGACCGTGACGACCCGGCGGATCGCCTGCGGGTCGACCTCCTCGATGAACGACTCCTCCAGCCCTTCCGGCGTCAGCCGGCGGGCGAGCGCAATACTGAGGCCGATCGCGACGGCGCTGACCACGGCCCCGATCGCGAAGAGCGAGACCTTCCAGATCAGGATCGTGCGGAAGACATCGCCGTAGCGGACGGAGTCGAACCAGAGCCAGTCGACGTAGAGCGACTTGAAGACGTTGACCACTACGAACAGCACGAGCAGCACCGCGCCGAGGCCGATCCAGCGCAACGCGATCGGCGAGCGGAACTGGCCGCCGCCCCCGCCAATGCGAAACGGATCAGCCGGGGCTCCGTCGTCGTCTCGGTCCTCGAAGAATCCCAGGGGGTCAGCCTCCGACGCGGGTCCCGGCCTGTTCGCCGTCGATGATTCGCCGCAGGGTTCCCGGCAGGCGACCGTTCGCGATCTGTGCGACGGCGCCCGCTTCGGCGGCGCGTAAGCATGCTTCGACTTTCGGGATCATACCACCGGAGAGCGCCCCACCCACGCGCAGCGCCTCGATCCCGGGCCGGTCGACGGCGGACAGCACCCGCCCGTCCTCGTCCATCAGCCCGTCGACGTCCGTGAGGAAGATCAGGCGCTCCGCGGAGACCGCGCGCGCCACCTCGCCCGCCACGGTGTCGGCGTTGATGTTGAGCGGCTGGTCGGGCGCCTCGATGCCGATCGGCGCGATCACCGGGATCACCCCCGCCTCGACCGTGGCGTCGAGCAGCGCCGGGTCGACCTGCGTGACGCGGCCGACGAACCCGAGCCGCGGGTCGTAGCGCTCTGCCCGCACGACGGCGCCGTCGACGCCGCAGAAGCCGGCGGCCGTGCCGCCGTGCGCGATGATCCCGGCCACGAGCTCGATGTTGACCACACCCCGCAGCACCGCAATCACCACCCGCAGCGCCTCCTCGTTGGTCGAGCGCAGCCCATCGACGAACTCGGACTCGACGCCCAGCCGGTCGAGCCAGTCCGTAATCATCGCGCCGCCGCCGTGCACGACGATCGGGCGCAACCCCCGCTGCTGCAGCGCGACGAGGTCCTCGAACGAGGTGTCTTCGGCCCCGAGCGTGGAGCCGCCGATCTTGACGACGAGCGGGCCGCTCACCTGCGCGCGCCCGTCGGGTTGGTCGGAGGCCCGCTCGTCGTGGTCGTTGCGGTCGTCGGGAGCGTCACGCGACTCTACGTCGTGTAGTCGGCGTTGATGTGAACGTACTCGGTCGTGAGGTCGCAGCCCCACGCAATCGCGGAGTCGTCGCCGCGGCCGAGGTCGATGCGGATCTGCACCTCGTCGCTATCCATCGCCTTCGAGACCTCCGCCAGATCGACGTCGGTGGGTGTGCCGCGTTCGAGCGTGCAGTGATCGCCGATCCAGACGCTGATCGTCTGCTCCACGACCTCCGCGCCGGAGCGCCCGACGGCCATCAGCAGCCGTCCCCAGTTCGGGTCGCGGCCGGTCACCATCGTCTTCACCAGCGGCGATGAACTGACCGTGCGCGCCGCCACCCGCGCGTCTTCTCTGGAGGCCGCACCCTCGACCACGACCTCGACCAGCGTCTCCGCGCCCTCGCCGTCGCGCGCCAGCTCGCGTGCCAGCTCGATGGCGACCGCCTCCATCAGCTGGTGCAGCGGCCCGGCCGCGGGATGCGCGGCGTCGATCGCGTCGCCCCCGGCCGTCCCGTTCGCCAGCACCAGCATCGTGTCCGAGGTAGAGGTGTCCATGTCGATGTCGACCATGTTGATCGAGACATCCGCGACGGCCTTCAGCGTCCCCTGCAGCCACCGCCGGTCGGCCGGCGCGTCAGTGGTGAGGAAGCAGAAGCAGGTCGCCATGTCCGGGTGGATCATGCCGGAGCCCTTGGCGGTGCCGCCGACCGTGTAGGTGACCCCCTCGATGGTGACCCGCGCCGCGCGTTGCTTCGCCACCGTGTCGGTCGTCATGATCGCCCGCGCGAAGTTCGCGCCGCCCCCGGCTGAGAACTCGATGGTGGGGATGGCCGGCTCGATCAGGTCCATCGGCAGCGGCCAGCCGATCACGCCGGTGGAGCCAACCAGCATGTGCTCGGTGGCGATGCCCGTGAGCTGCCCGGCCAGCTCCGTCATGCGCAGCGCGTCCCGCATGCCCTGCTCGCCCGTGGCGGTGTTGGAGATGCCGGAGTTGGCGACGATCGCCTGTGCGATGCCGCCCCCGACCCGCTCGCGTGTCAGTGAGACTGAGGGCCCGACGATCGCATTGCGGGTGAAGACGCCGGCCACCGTGCAGGGCACATCGGAGGCAAGCACGCCGAGGTCGAATCGCGGCTCCTCGCCGTAGCTCTTCACGGCGGCATAGACGGCGCCGGCCTTCCATCCGCCGGGCGACGTCACCCCGCCGTCATCGATCCACTCGATGTCCGCAGCCATGGCCGCGCTCCACCTTCAGTCGCGCCCTCAGGGTGGCCGAGTATAGACGAGGCTCGGACGAGGCACTACGCGCCGGCTCTCGCTCTCGCGGCTGCTCCAGCCCGCCCACGACGGTAAGGTGCTGGCATGGCCGGAGATGCAAGCGAGCAGGCGAACGTGCGCCGGGCGATCGAAGCCGACCTGGAGGCGATCAACCGCATCTACAACGACGAGGTGCTGACCAACGTCGCCTCCTGGGACTTCGAAGCATGGAACATGGCCCAGCGCCGCCAGTGGTTCGCCGAGCATCAGCGCGACGAGACGACGCCGGTCTTCGTTGCCGATGTCGGAGGCGAAGTGGCCGGCATGTCCTACCTCTCCTCGTACCGGCCGCGCCCCGGCTACCGCTACACCCGCGAGAACACCGTCTACGTCGACCCCCGCTTCCATCGCCGCGGCATCGGCGCGCAGCTCCTGGGCGTGCTGGTCGAGGAGGCCGGGCGCGTCGGGCTGCGCAGCGTGATCGCCGTGATCGAGGGTTCGAACGACGCCAGCGTTGCGCTGCATGAGCGCTTCGGCTACGAGCAGGTTGGCCTGCTGCACGATGTCGGCCACAAGTTCGGCGGCTGGCTCGACTCGGTCTACATGGAGCTGCGCCTGCCGGGCCCGGAGGGCGGGCTCGATCCGGCCGCGGAGCGAGACTAGCCCCGCGACCCACCCTTCGGCAGCCCCACCCGCGGGCAACGCTCCAGCAGCGGACACTCGTCGCAGCGCGGTCCGCGCGCGTGGCAGGTGCGGCGGCCGTGCTGGATCAACCCGACGTGGAAGGCGTAGACCTCGTCCGCTTCCAGCTTCGCTTCCAGCACGTCGTGCGTCTTCGCCGCCGTCATCCTGCGGGGCACGAGGCCAAGCCGCTTCGAGACGCGCTCGACGTGCGTGTCGACCGGCAGCGCCGGGCGTCCGAGCGCGAACAACAGCACGCAGGCCGCCGTCTTCGGCCCCACGCCGGGCAGCGATTTCAGGTAGCTCTTCGCGTCGTCGAGCGGCAGCTCGCGCAGCACGTCCAGGTCGAACTCGGCGCTGCGCTCCTTCACCTCGGCGAGCAGTGCCTGGATACGCGGGGCCTTCGTCGGCGCCAGCCCGCCCGGGCGGATCGCATCCTCCACCTCACTCGTCGGCGCCGCGATGATCTCGTCCCACGTCGTGAACCGCTCCAGCAGCCGGTGCATCGCCTGCCCTGAGTTGTGGTCGGAGGTGTGCTGCGAGAGCACCGTCAGTACCAGCTCGACGACCGGCGAGCCGGACGGCTGCTGCGGCGCGCGCCCGTACCGCGAGTCCAGGATCTCCACCAGCTCGGACGGGCTCCACTTCGGCGGGCGCCTTCCGTCGGTGGTCGTGCGCGCGCTTGTGCTTGCGGGCCTGCTTGCGGACGGGGGCATGGCGGCGATGGTAGCAGCAGGGTGCAGCCGAGAGCAGGAGGCCGTATTGCTGTCCGCTCTATGCCGATGAGACGATGAGGAACGTACGAGGACGCCGGGAAGGAGGTTGCGCGTGACTCGCGAAGACGTCGTCCGTCTCACCGATCTCGCCTCCTGCGCCGGCTGAGCGGGAAAGATGGGTCTCGCGACCCTGGCGCAGGTGCTGCGCCCAATCGAGGAGCGGTTCCCACCGCAGGACTATCCAGAGCTGCTCGTCGGCCTCGAGCGGTCGGACGACGCCGCCGTCTACCGCGTGAGCGATGAGCTGGCGCTGATCCAGACGCTCGACTTCTTCCCCCCCGTCGTCGACGACCCCTACCTCTACGGCCAGATCGCCGCCGCGAACGCGATGTCCGATGTCTACGCGATGGGCGGCGAGGTGAAGCTGGCGCTCAACATCGCCGCCTTCCCGGAGGACCTCGATCCGGAGCTGCTCGCCGAGATTCTCCGCGGCGGCGCGGACAAAGTGCACGAGGCCGGAGGCGTGATCGCCGGCGGCCACACCCTCTTCGACGAGGAGCCGAAGTACGGGCTCTCCGTGATGGGCTTCGTCCACCCCGCCGCGATCATCCGCAAGGGCGGCGCGCAGCCCGGCGACGCGCTGTTGCTGACGAAGCCGCTTGGCACCGGCATCCTCATGACCGCTGCCATGCAGCAGCTCGAAGGGGCCGGCGCTGCCCTCGATGCGGCGGTCGAGTCGATGCGGCGTCTCAACCGCCACGGCGCGCACTTGGCGAGGGCGGCGGAGGCGCGCGCGATGACGGACATCACCGGCTTCGGCCTGCTCGGGCACGCCGCGGAGATGGCCGCGCAGAGCGATGCGACGCTCGTCGTCGACGCCGCCGCGCTGCCGGAACTGCCGCAGGCGCGGCACTTCGCCGGCGCCGGCGCCCTCACCGGCGGCGGCGGACGCAACGTCGAGCAGCTCGCCGGACGCGTGCAGCTCCCGGACGGCGTCGACGATGAGACGCACGCCCTGCTCTTCGACCCCCAGACCTCCGGCGGGCTGCTGATCAGCGTCCCCGCGCACGGGGCGGACTCGCTGTGCGCCGCCATCGCCGAAAAGGAGGGCGGCTGCTGGCGCATCGGCGAGGTCGAGGCCGGCTCGCCGGCCGTGCGCGTGCGGTGAGAGACGCGTTCGCCTCCCCCCTGCTCAGGAAGGGGCTGCTCAGGAAGGGGCTGCTGAAGAAGGGGCTGTTGACGCTCGGGCTGCTCATGCTCGGCCCGGTCGCGGCCTGTGGGGGCGACGATGGCCCCCCGGTCGACGGCGTCGACGCGGTTGCCCTGCTGGCCGCTTCGGCCACCCGCACAGAGCAGGTGGAAAGCTTCCACTTCGTGCTGGAGCACGAGCGCGGCGTCACGGAGATCGTGCGCGGTGTGAGCATGGAACGCGCCGAGGGCGATGTCGCCGGCGGTCAGCGCATGCGGGTCGAGATCGAGGGCTCGGCCGGGCCGCTGAACATCGAGCTCGGCATCGTCATTCTTGATGACGAGTCCTGGATCACCAATCCCCTGACCGGGCGCTGGGAGCGCGAGCAGATCTCGATCGAGGAGCTGTTCGACCCGGCGATCGGCGTGACGGCGCTGATGCGGGCCGTGACGGCGCCGCGGGTGACGGGGACCGACCGCATCGGCGACGTGCAGGCCTACCGCGTCGAGGCGACCGTCGACTCCGGCAAGGTTCAGCTCTTCGGCGACCCCCAGCCCGGGCAGACCCTGAAGGCGACCGCCTGGGTCGGCGCCGACGACCCGCTCGTGCTGCGCATCGAGCTCGAGGGCCCGCTGCAGCGAGGCGAGCGCGAGGACCTGGTGCGCCGCATCACGCTCAGCCGCTTCGACAGCGACCCCGAGATCGTCGCCCCCGCTGACGGCGTGAACGGCACGAAGTGAGCGGGACAGCCGGCACGACCGCCAGCACCTTCGCCGGCCCGATAGAGCAGCGGCGAGCGTGGTTGCTGCTGGCCGCTGCCGCCGGCGGCGTGTTCGTCGCCGCCGACGACCAGACATCGGTCGTGACGGTGTTGCCGGCGATCGTTCAGCACACCGGCATTACCGTCGACGACTTCTACCGCTCCTCGTGGATTGTCAACGGCTACCTGCTTGGCTACCTGGTCGCGCTCCCGGTCGTCGGCCGCGTCGCCGATGTCTACGGCCACGCGCGCGTCTACGCCGCGGCGATGGC
>JASLOV010000102.1 GCA_030745285.1 Dehalococcoidia bacterium
CGGGGTCAGTCACTGCGGGGTCAGTCACTGCGGGTCAGCCATTGCGGGGTCAGCCATTGCGGGGTCAGCCATTGCGTGATCGCCCGGGGGCTCCTTCAGCGGAGGCGTTGCGGGTCACCCTGATGGTCGCGCCGTTGGTGACGACGGAGACGAGGTGGTGCTGGAAGGTCTCGCTCAAGACCTCTTCGGTCAGCACCTGCGCGGGCGGGCCAGAGGCGATGGTGCGGCGGTTCAGGCAGTAGGCCTCGTCGCAGGCGTTGGCGACGCAGGAGAGGTCGTGGGTCGCGAGCAGGATGCTGTGGCCGTCTTTCGCCAGCTCGTCGAGCAGCGCGATCAGGTCGTGCTGGACACCGGCGTCGAGGCCGGCGAACGGCTCGTCGAGCAGCAGCAGCCGTGCGCCGCGCGCGATCGCTCGTGCCATCAGCACGCGCCGGCGCTGCCCGCCGGAGAGCCGGCCCACCTGCTGGTCGCCGAGGTCGCCGAGCGCAACCCGCTCGAGCGCTTCCTGCGCCGCGGCGCGATCGGCTTTGGTCCAGCGGCGGAACGGCCACATCCGCCGGTAGCGGCCGATCAGCACGACGTCGGTGACGGAGACGGGGAAGGACCAGTCGACCTCCTCGACCTGGGGCATGTAGGCGATGTCGCTGCGCCCCTGCGCCACGGGCCGCCCGAAGGCCAGCACCTCGCCGCGCAGGGGCTGCATCAGGCCGAGGATGGTCTTGAACAGCGTCGACTTGCCGGCGCCGTTGGGCCCGATCAGGCCGACGATCTCGCCGACGGGCACCTTGAGGTCGACGGCTTCGACGGCCGGCTCCTGGCCGGGATAGGCCGCCCACACATCGCGAACTTCGAGCGCGTACTCGCGATGCGGATGCTCCGGCGCCAGCGTCTCGCGTGCCGGGACGTGCTGCTGCGTCATCGCTGTCTCACGCGTGCATCGCTCTCGAACTGTTCATCGCTCCGCCGTCCGAGCGGAGTGTACCGCCGAATCAGCGCGGAGCCCGTCGTATCGGGCGATCTGCTCGGCGAGGTCGTCACGAGGGGATCACGGGGCGAGGCCGTCGACCAGGGCGCGGGCGTTCGCGCGCATCATCTCCGCGTAGCTATCGACCTGGCCGGGGATGGGGATGCTGTACAGCACCAGCATGCGCGCGCCCGTCTCCTCTGCGACCAGTTCGAGCACCCGGGAGGGGAACTGCGGCTCGTGGAAGACGGCCGGTACCGCCGACCGGCGCACCAGCTCGACGACGTCCGCCACGGCGCCCGCGCTCGGATCCTGCCCGGAGCCGGACGGGAGCACCGACGCGCTCAGCTCGAAGCCGTACGAGGCGGCGAAGTAGGCGAAGGCGTCGTGAAACACCACGATGCGCCGCCGCTCGGCGGGCACGGCGTCCAGCGTCTGTCGCAGCTCGGCGTCGAGCGCCGCCAGTTCCTGGACCAGGGCGCGGGTGCGTTCCGCGTAGCCGGCGCTGTGTGCAGGGTCGGCCGCGGCCAGGGCGGCGCCGATCGCCAGCGCGTACTGCATCGCGCGGGCGGCGTCGAGCCAGCGATGGGGGTCGCAGGTGGCGCGGGCAACGCCCTCGACGCTCTCGCGCTGCAGTTCGTCCGCCGTCGCGGAGACGGCCGCCAGCAGAGAGCCGTCGCCGCGGTTGAGCAGGATGGCGTCGAGCAGGTTCTGCTCGAGATTGCAGCCGTTCACCAGCAGCACGCCGGCACGGGCAATCTCGCGCGCCGCGCTCACCGGGGGGTCGTAGGCGTGGATGTCGACCCCGGCCGGCACCAGCGTCACGACCGTCGCGTCGTCCGCGGCGATCGCCTTCGCGAACCCGGCGATCACGGATGTCGTCGCCAGTACGCGGGGCCGCCCACCGCCCGGCTGATCCTCGCTGCAGGCGGTCAGCAGCAGGGCCAGCGAAGCAAGCACGAGCAGCGCGGTGCGCCCTCGGCCGAGGGAACGTCGCAGGGTCAACCGGAGAAATCGCGGGAGGAGACGGCGAGGAAGTCGCACAGGCCGTTCCTCAGGTGGGGTTAGTGATACTCAGTATCTACGACGCCTCATGATAGCGAGCAGCGGAACGACGGGCAAACGGCGGGCCGACGACGGGCGAGTGGTGGCAGGCGCTCTAGCCGCCCGTGGCCCGTTCGACGGGAGCTTCAGGCGGCAACAGTTCGCCGGTGCAGCGGGCGCAACGCCCGTACACCTCGAGGCGGTGCGACTCGATGTCGTAACCGGTCTGCCTCGCGAGGTCGGCCAGCAGGTCCTGGATGTCACAGGCGGAGAAGTCCTTCACGGCGCTGCACTGCGAGCAGACGACGTGGTGGTGGTGGCCGCCGCTGGTGATGCGGTACTCGAGCGTGCCGTCGTCCAGCACGACCTGGCAGAGCGCACCGATGTCCTGCAGCAGGCGCAGGGTGCGGAAGACCGTCGCGCGGCCGACGCCGGGGGTGGCGGCCACCAGCCCCTCCGCCGTGAAGTGGTCGCCCAGCTCACCCATCACGCTCAGAAGCGAGCGCCGCGGGCGGGTGAGGCGATGGCCACTGCGCGCCATCGTGCGTTCGAGCAGATCGCTGGAGTTCACCGAACAATCGTTGAGTGCAGTGTGCGGGACTGTCAACGCCCGGGCGGGGCCGCGTGCGGCGGTCACGGTGCCTGAGGCACAATTGGGAGCGCCATGTGCGATCTGGCGCGCGTTTCGAGGGTGACGTGAACTCGCAGCGGTGGCGAGCGGTGCTGTGGACGGCCATGCTGCTGCTCGTCGTCTTCGTCGCCTGGCGCGCTCGCGCCGCACTGATCCCATTCGCCATCGGCGCCCTGCTGGCCTACACGCTGACGCCCGTCGTCGACGTGATCGCTCGTGGCATCCCTCCGCGCAGCTTTGCCGTCCTGACGCACAGCGATCACCAGATGAACGTCTTCAGCCGCGGCCTCTCCGTGCTGGTCGTCTACTTGGTGATCGGCCTCGGACTGCTGGGCGGCGGCACGGTGGTCGTCCCGCTGGCGGTGGACCAGACCGTCGAATTCGTCGACGACCTCCCGGAGCTGGTCGAGGACGCCCGCGTGCGCACCTCCGACTGGCTGACGCAATATCGCGAGCGGGTGCCGGAGGACGTGCAGGAGCAGGTCGACGGCTACGCCGCCGACGCCGGCGAGGCGTTCGCGGACACGATCGCGGGCGTGGCCAGACGGTCGGTGCGGCTGCTGACGAACACGCTGGGCATCATCTTCGGGTTCGTCGTCGTGCCGATCTGGATGTTCTACGCGCTGCGCGACCGCCACACGGTCGCGGACAACTTCATGCGCGCGGTGCCGGAGGCGATGCGGGGCGACGTCACGAACGTGCTGGCGATCGGCGACCGGCTGCTGCTGCGATACATCCGGGGGCAGGTGATCCTGGGGGTGGTGGTCGGCACTGCCGTCGGCGTCGGGCTGACGTTGATGGACGTGCAGCTCTCGCTGGCGCTGGGCGTGATCGCGGGCATCACGGAGCTGATCCCGATCATCGGGCCGTGGCTGGGCGCCGTGCCGGGCATGTTGATCGTGGCGACCACCGAGCCCGACAAGCTGCCGTGGGTGGCGCTGCTCTACTTCGGGGTGCAGCTGGTGGAGAACAACTTCTTCGTGCCGCGCGTGCAGGGACACGCGGTCGACCTTCACCCGGCGATGGTGATCCTGCTGCTGGTGGTCGCCGGCGCGGCGTTCGGCTTCGTCGGCCTGATCGTGGTCGTCCCGCTGACCGCGATCCTGCGCGAGCTGTTCTGGTACGCCGACCGGAGGCTGACCGGGGCCGCGCCGGCCGAGGCGTTTGCACAAGCGAACATCGTTCGCGTGAGCGACTCACCGAGGCCGCTGCTGCTACGATTGTTCAGGCAGCGTAGCCTGCGTTCACCGGCTCCGCAGACGGGGGCAGAGCTCCCGGGTTCCGACGCGGATGGCGGTGGCTCGCACTGACGCCACCCTGGCCGGGGGGCTGGCCGGCCGCCGCCGACCCGTGGCGAACCGGGCGGGCCGCTAGCGCAGGACGAAGCCCTCGAGCACGCGGGTCGCGCCCGGGTTGTCGGCGCCACCCTGCGGCGAGACCGCAATGACGATGCGGGACGGGCGCAGGGTCGTCAGCGGCAGCACGAGCGACTCCACACGCCCGGCGTCGTCCGGCAGGAAGGTGCCGCCGGAGATGGTCTGGCGGCTATCGAGCAGCCACACCTCGTACACCAGCCCCAGCCCGAGCTGAGGGAGGTCGTTCGCGGTGAGCCAGCCGGCGCCGGTGTCTTCGCTCCAGAGGAAGTGACCGCGCGCGCCGTGACCGGCCGCCGTCGACTGGAGGATCGACGAGCGCACGTCCGGGGCGGTGGTGACGGCCAGCGCCAGTTCGATCTCGGACGTCGCCGACTGCACCTGGAGCTGCAGGGCCTGGGAGCTGACATCGGTCTCGGTCTCGAAGAGGGACTGCAGGCGCTTCGCCTCGGCTTCGACGACGGCCGTGAGGACTGAGTTGTCGCGCTGTACCTGGTCGAGCGTGCCCTGGAGGTTCCAACCCCACGCCAGGAGCAGGGTGATGGCAGCGGCGGCCGCCACCCACGGCAGCCACCTGCGGGGGTCGAGCCGCCGCGTCTGGCGGGTGCGATCCTTGCGGGCAGCGGCGAGCACGCGCGAGCGCAGGGTCGGGTCGGTCCGGCGGAGCGGCGCGGAGAGCGCGATCATGTCGACGATCTCGTGGTACCCGGCGAGCTCGTCCGCAGCTGCCGGGTCGGAGCGGACGAGGTCGCGGACGACGGCGCCGTCCGGCTCGCTCAGCGTGCCGAGCGCAAACGCGGCCAGCAGTTGTTCGCGTTCTTCCGGTCGCACCCGTCTACCCCTCCGCGCTCTTGACGTCGTGCTCGCCGCGCAGGTCGACGAGGGCGACGCGCAGCTTCTGAATGCCCAGGCGGATGCGGGTCTTCACGGTGCCCAGCGGCTCCCGGGTGAGAGCGGCGATTTCCACCTGCGTCAGTCCGCCAAAGTATGCCAGCTCGATCACCTCTCGCTGCGGCGGGGGCAGCCGGGTCATCGCCTCGCGCACGGCTCGGCGGTCCTCGGCCAACTCCGCTTCCAGCTGCGGGTCATGGAACCGCTCCGGCCCCGGTGGGTCCGGCGCAGCGTCGTCCTCCCGCTCCTCCAGTCGTAGCCGCCGCACGACCCGCCGACGTTCGTCGATGGAGCGGTTGCGCGTCACCGACATCAGCCAGCTGCGGAAGCGGCTGCGCTCCGGGTCGTACGAGCCTGGCCTGCGCCAGAGCCGCAGGAAGACCTCCTGCGTAACATCCTCGGCCAGCTGGCGGTCGTTCAGGACGCGCACGGCGACCGAGAACACCAGCGACGAGTAGCGGTCATACAGCCCTTCCAGTGCCTCGAGCTCACCCGCACCCAGGCCGACCATCAAGGCCTCGTCGGTCGGGGCGCCCTCCGCAGGCTCTGATCCTGTTACGTCACGTACGAGCGCGCGGATTCGCCGTTGGGTGGCCGTCGAGTCACGCACGGGCGTGCCTCCATCTGGCGGCGGGAGTAGCTCGCATTGTAGCGCGTGGGGGCGCGTGCAGTGCGGTCACACCGTCGCCGCCGTGGCAAACATCAAGCCACGCGCCAGCACTTCGCCCGCCAGCAGGCCGCCGACGGCGATGTACAGCAGCCTCGTGGCGGACATCATGCCGCGCACCGTGGCGGCTCTCCATGCCAGCAGCGCCAGCAGGAGCGGGAAGGCCAGCCCGACGCCGACGCGCAGCAGAAGGCGGGGTTGCGGCCGAGCGTGATGCCGAAGGCGGCATCCGTCAGCGGCGCCTGGCGCACCGGCAGGACGGCCCCCGCCAGTACGAACACGCCCTGCGCGACGAGGGCGACGAGCACGGCGAGCGCCATCTGCTCCATCGGCTCCTTCGGCAGGCCGGAGTTCGTCAGGTACCAGTGGCCCCAGGTCATGGCCACCACCGCGCCGCCCAGTGCCAGCGCGGCGATCAGCATGCTGGCGAGCGCGCCGGAGTATGACCAGGTGGGGCCGGCGATGACGGCCGCGATCGTCGCCAATGCGGCGACGCCGGCCGCGGATCCGGCCGACGCGAACAGCAGCGTCGCCCGCCGCTGCTCGCGGAACAACGCCGCGAGGTGGGAGAGCGCGAGCGCGGTGAGCAACGCCAGCGACCAGCCCGCCGCCGGCAACCAGCCGCGGTCCAGCGTGTAGCCATCGATCTCGCGCTCCGGGCCGAGCGCGCTGTACGTCCAGAGCGCCAGCAGGGCGGTGGAGACGATTACGACCGCGGAGGTCTTCACGTAGCCGCGCGTCACCTGGCCGCGACCGTCGAAGACCGCGACGAAGGCGAACGAGCCGGCGGCGAGCTCCACCAGCAGGATCAGCAGTGTGTACGGCAGCGACGCGACGTTCATAGCCGCGCATCGTAGGGCACGGCTCCGGCCCGGGCCACGCCCGGCGCCGCCGGGCGAGCGTTGCGCGGGGCTACGGGGAGCGATCGCCCAGTTCAGCCTCGGTGATGCCCAGCTGCACGGCCTGGAGCGGGTTGCCGGCCGGGTCCTGAAAGGCCATGACGACGCCGCCGGGAATGTCGTGAAAATCGCGCAGGACGGGCGCGCCGGCCGCCTCCAGCGCGGCCTTCACCGCAGAGATGTCGCTGACGCGGAAGGACGGCATCCAGCGCTCGACGGAGGCCGGCCGCTGGTGAATGCCGAGCGAGATCCCGCCGAGGCGCACCTGCGACCACTCGTCGTGCGCGCTCTCCACCGTGGCGCCCAGCACCTCGCTGTAGAAACGCACGACCTCCGCGACGTCGTCCGCCGCCGTCTGCAACATGTCGATCAGGCCGATCTCGGCCCCCGGCCCCGTCCCCCGTTCGGCCTCGCGCTCAGCCCCTCGCTCGATGGCCACCCCGCACCTCCCCCTGCCCGCCTCGACCTGCTTGGATGTGCGCCGATCGTAGAGCGGCCGGGAGCGGATTGACAGCCTGCCGGCGCGGCCCGGACGATGCGTGCGTGCAGCACGTGAGCGGCCACTACGGCTCCAGCAATCGCTACCTGATCAAGGCGCTCCGTGAGGTCGGCCGCCGCATCGAGGGCATCGTCGTCGGGCTGGAGGAGGCGCAGCTCGCCTGGCGCCCGGCCGAGGGCGAGTGGTGCGCGACCGAGCTGATCGGCTTCCTGCGCGACAGCGAGCGC
>JASLOV010000103.1 GCA_030745285.1 Dehalococcoidia bacterium
TTCGAGGCGGCCGCCTTCACCGTGTTCACCAGCAGCATCGCGCGCGTCATCGGCCCGACGCCGCCTGGGACGGGCGTGATCGCGCCCGCCACCTCCGCGACGCCGGCGAAGTCGACGTCGCCGACGAGGCGGTAGCCGCGCTTGCGGGAGGCGTCTTCGACGCGAGTCATGCCGACATCGATCACGACGGCATCGGGCAGCACCATCTCGGCGGTGACGATGTTCGGCCGCCCGGCGGCGACGATCAGGATTTCCGCCTCGCGGGTGACGGCGGCCAGGTCCGTCGTGCCGGTGTGGGCGAGCGTGACCGTGGCGTTCGCGCCCTCCGCCTTGTTCGAGAGCAGGACGGCGAGCGGCTTGCCGACGAGCATCGAGCGGCCGACCACGACGACGCGCTTGCCGGCGGGGTCGTGGCCGCTGCGCAGCAGCAACTGCTGCACGCCGGTCGGCGTGGCGGGGACGAAGCGCGGGGTGCCCTGGAGCAGCAGGCCGAGGTTCTCCGGGTGGAGCCCATCGACGTCCTTCGCCGGGTCGAGTATGCGCATTGCGGCCGGCTCGTCGAGGTGGGGCGGGAGGGGCATCTGCACGATCGCGCCGCTGACGTACGAGTTCTGGTTCAGTTCGGCGATGCGGGCGATCAGGTCGTTCATCGTGCTGTCGGCGGGCATCACGATCGTGTCGGTGGAGATGCCGACCGCCTCGCAGTCACGTGCCTTGCCACGAACGTAGGAGTGCGAGGCCGGGTCATCGCCCACGAGCACGGCGGTGAGATGGGGCGTTCGCCCGCCGCCGGCAACGTGCGCGCGCACCTGCTCGGCCACCTCGTCACGAACCGAGGCGGCGATCGCCTCTCCGTCGATGATCTCGGCGCTCATGTTTGTCCTCCGGGACCCGGAGTATAGGTGGCGCGCACGGTGGGAGCCCGCCGCCGGGGCGCGTGCTAGGATCGCGCGCCATGAGCGGAGACCCGGTGACAGAGCGCGACGAGACGACGCACGCCGTCGGCATCGACATGATCGAGATTGAGCGCGTGGCGAAGGTGTTCGCGCGTCACCCGCGGCGGTTCATCGAGCGCGTCTACACGCCGGAGGAGGCCGCCTTCTGTCGCGGCCGTGTGCCGGAGTTGGCGGCGCGCTTCGCGGCGAAGGAGGCGGTGATGAAGGCGCTCGGCACCGGCGCTCGCTCCGTCGCCTGGCGCGACATCGAGGTGCTGCCGGACCGTCGCGGCAAGCCGCTGGTTTACCTCTACGGTGGCGCCGCGGACCGCGCCGAGCGAATCGGGCTGCACGCCATCGACGTCTCGCTCAGCCACCTCGACTCCTTCGCGCTGGCGGCCGTCGTTTGTTCGCAGCGCAGCCCGGAGCAGCCGCACGCGGAGGCGCGGAAGCGGCTGGTGCGACGGCTGCGCGAGCGCGAGCTGCTGGAATGAGGGCGGGGCGAGTCCGCCAGCCCGGATTGATCGAGCCCGGATTCATCGAACAGGAGAAGGCCGCATGCCACTGATCACCGCCAAGCAGATGCGAGAACTGGAGCAGGCGGCGGTGCGCGCCGGGGCGTCCGAGCAGGAGCTGATGGAGGCAGCCGGGCTGGCCGCCGCGCAGGAGGCGTGGATGGCGGCGGGAGCCGTCGAGGGCCGCGCCCTGCTGGTGCTGGTCGGGCCGGGCAACAACGGTGGCGATGGCCTGGTGGCGGCACGCCACCTCTCGGGGATGGGCGCGCAGGTGGGCATCTACATGCTGGCGGCCCGCGACGACGACGACCCGCTCTGGCGCACCGTGATCGAGGACGACATCCCTGCGACCGGCGTGGCCGTGGACGATGAGGTGCTCTCGAACTTGGAGAGCATGCTTCGACAGTCCTCGCTGGTGCTGGACGCGCTGCTCGGCACGGGCGCGTCGCGGCCGATCGAGGGTGACCTGGCGAAGGTGATGGGGCGCCTGCGCGAGGCGCGCGAGCGCGAGCTGCCGCCGCAGCTGATCGCGCTCGACGTGCCGACCGGCGTGGACTCGGACACCGGGCACGTCGACCCGGCGGCCGTCGTGGCGGACTCCACGCTGGCCTTCGGCTTCTCGAAGGTCGGGCTCTTCACGATGCCGGGGCGAAGCTACGCTGGCCGCGTCGTGCCGATCGACATCGGCCTGCCGGCCGGGCTCGGCGCCGATCTGCCGTACGAGGAGATCGGGTTCCGGCAGACGCAGGAGCTGCTTCCCGACCGGCCGGACGACGCCCACAAGGGCAGCTTCGGCCGCGTCGTCGTGGCGGCGGGGTCGCGGCGCTTCCCGGGCGCGGCGCGGCTGGCGGCGGAGGCGGCGGCACGCTCCGGGGCGGGCCTGGTGGTGCTGGCGGCGGCGGAATCGATTCAGCCGCTGCTCGTGCACGGGCTCCCGGACGTGGTGCACGAGCCGCTTCCGAGTACGGACGGCACATTGGACGGCGACGCCGCCCGCTCGCTGCTGGCCGCGCTTGCGGGCGCGGACTCGCTGCTGGTCGGGCCCGGGATCTCACTCACCGTGGAGAGCGAGGAGTTCGTGCGCACGCTGCTCGCCGGGCTCGACCAGACCGGGCTCGATGAGGGGGGCGAGTTGCGGGCCGTGGTGCTCGATGCCGACGCGCTCAATGCGCTGGCGGCGAGCCCGGGCTGGCACGAACGGCTCTCGCTGCCGCCGGTGCTGACACCGCACGCGGGCGAGATGGCGAGACTGATCGGGACCACCACCGAGGAAGTGCAGCGCGACCGCCTGCACCACGCGACCGAGTACGCGGCCGCCACGGGCAGCGTCGTGGTGCTGAAGGGCGCCTGCACCGTCGTGGCGGCGCCCGACGGGCGAGCCCGCATCTCCGGGGCCGCGAACGCCATGCTGGCGACGGCGGGGACGGGCGACGTGCTGGCGGGGCTGATCGCCGGGCTGGTGGCGCAGGGCCTCGAGCCGTTCGACGCCGCCTCGGCCGGCGTGTACCTGCACGCCGAGAGCGGCCGGTTGGTGGCGGAAGGGTACGGCGCCGCCGCCGGGCTGGCGCAGGACCTGCTGCGGCTGATGCCGGAGACCCGCCGGCTGCTCGACGGCGGCTAGCGCTGGCGACGCCTCTGTTACACTTTGCGGCGTCGGTGGGGCGATTACGCCGGAGGGCTCCCTGTGAGCGACGACTCAACCTCTATCACAGCCGGCCAGACCGATCCCGTTGCACTGCTGTTCCCGGGCCAGGGCTCCCAGGCCCCGGGGATGGGTAAGCTCGTCTTGGAGCACTCCGAGGCCGCTCGTCGCACTTATCAAGAGGCGAGCGAGATTGCACACATGGACGTCGCGCGTATCTGCTTCGAGTTGGACGACGAGGGCCTCACCGAGACGAACATCACCCAACCGGCAATCCTGACGACATCGATCGCACTCGCCGCAGCGATGCGCGAAAAGCTGGCCGATGTTGGGCGGCTGATGCATCCTCGGCTGTTCGGTGGCCACTCGCTCGGGCTGTTCAGCGCCGCGGTGTCGGCGGAGGCGCTGGAGTTCAGAGACGCGATGCTGGTGATCATCGAACGTGCGCGGCTGATGAGCAGCTTCAACAAGGACCGGCCCGTCGGCATGGCCACGATAGTCGGGCTCGATGGCGACGCGGTGCGGAACATCTGCGAGCAGTCGACACATT
>JASLOV010000104.1 GCA_030745285.1 Dehalococcoidia bacterium
GGTTCCTTGTGATCGATTCCGACGCCCGCCTCTCCGGCCATCAAGGCGGCCGCCAGGTCACGGCTGTCGGACGGTAATCGGGCGAAGCTTGTCGCGTACCGTCCGACGTGGTCGATGGTGTGCGCGTCGCTGCTGGCCACCGGCACGACGTTGATCGCGGCGGCAAGTTCGGATGCCAGCCTGTTCTCGCCTGCCGTGCAGCCGTTGTTCAGCACCTCGATCGCGCTCACCAGTCCCGTAGACTGGCGGGCGGCTGCCGCCACCGGGTCGGCCACGGGGCCGTCCCGCAGCAGCCAGTGGTGGGACGTGTCGAAGTAGGCCCTGAAGGGGTGAGCGAGCACGAGCGCCGCGCCGTCGATGCGGGCTTGCTCGGCGAGCTCATCGATGCAGCGGGTCCGTGGGAATCGATCGAGCCCGACGGCCAGCACATGACCGATCTCGGTCACGACTTCCGCCGCGGGATAGACGCGAAACTCCAGAGTCGACCACCGCGCCGCCTCGTCGGTCGACCACAGCCGGAAGTGCTCCGTGATCGCCACGCCAGCCAGGCCCCGGACCCGTGCATGCTCGACCATCTGCGCGGGTTCGATGGTGCTGTCGAGCGAGCCCTGGCGCGTGTGAACGTGCAGGTCGACCCGGAACGGGCTCACTCGTGCCATTCGTCTCTCACGATCATCGGTATCGTCACCGGGCCGCACTATACAGCGCGCACCGTGTCCCACCGGGTGAACTCGTCGGGCTACTGACCGTCACGGCGCAGGCGGGCGTTGATCAGGAACATGATCAGGACCGGAATCGCTCACCGCTCGTACCACGGATTGAGCCGCGTGAACGCCGCCTGCCGCGTGCCGAACCGGCTGCTGGCCTGGGGCGACCGGTCCTCCGAGTCGCCTCCGACTCACCTCATTCGTAGAGGAACTCCGGGGCATCCAGGTCGATCGCGGGTATCTCGTCCTTCTCGCGCCAGTAGTCCTGAGAGTGCTGCCACTCGGGCTTGTCGCCTCTGCGGGGCAGCAGGTCCATGGCACGCATGAGATAGCCGGGGTTGAAGTTCTCCGGATCGATCCAGGGCAGAAGCTCCATGTCCTCGTCTTCCGGTCGCAGCGCGACCTCGACTCGCCGGGCACCCTTCTCTTCCATGTGCGCCAGGAGGCGGCAGACGAAGTCCGCCAGCAGCTCAACGCGCAACGTCCAGCTGGCTCGGAAGTAGCCGAAGATCCACAGCAGATTCGGCACGCCGGTGAACATCATGCCCCGGTAGTTGACGGTATCGGAGAAGACGAGCGGCTTACCGTCGATCTCGATGTCGATGTCTCCGAGCACGCTCATGTTGAAGCCGGTGGCCGTGATGATGATGTCGGCCTGAAGCTCGTCGCCGGACTTCAACAGGATTCCCTCGCCCGTGAACCGATCGATCTCGTCGGTGACGATCGACGCCTTGCCGGAGGTTAGGCCTTGGAAGATGTCACCGTCTGGGACAAAGGCGATGCGCTGCCGCCAGGGTCGGTAGCTCGGCGTGAAGTGCGTCTCCATGTCGTAGTCGGCGCCCAGGTAGGCGCGCACCCCGGCCAGGAGCTCGCTCTTCACCTTCTCCGGCTCGTCGAACGAGCGCTGGGTGAAGGTGGCCTGGTCGTGCAGGATCTTGCGGCGCACGATCTCGTGGATCCATTCTTCGTCGATATCAAGTTCGCGCAACGTCTCGGCCAGGTCGTTGCGGTTGCGGCCGGGCACGAAGTAGGTCGGCGAGCGCTGCAGCACGGTGACATGCTGGCAGTCGGCGGCGATCGCGGGCACGAGGGTGGCCGTCGTCGCGCCGGAGCCGATCACCACGACCTGCTTGCCGGCGTAGTCCAGGTCCTCCGGCCAGGTCTGCGGGTGCACGATCTCGCCCTGGAACTCCTCCATGCCGGGCCACTCCGGCGTGTAGCCTTCGGAGTGGCGATAGTAGCCCTGGCACATCCAGAGGAAGTTGGCGGTGAAGCGCAGCGACTCGCCGGTGTCCGTGCGGGTGGCCTCGATCGTCCAGCGGCTGTCCTCGCTCGACCATCGCGTGGATGTGATCTTGTGGTTGTAGCGGATGTACTGAGCGAGGTCGTTCTCTTCGACCACCTCGCCCATGTAGTCGAGGATCTCGTCCGCCGTGGCGATCGGCGGGCCCTCCCACGGCTTAAAGCGATAGCCGAACGTGTGGAGGTCGCTGTCGGAGCGGATGCCGGGATAGCGGTGCATCCACCACGTGCCGCCGAAGCTGTCGAGCGCCTCCAGCACGACGAAGCTGGTGCCCGGGCGTTGCCTGGTGAGGTGATAGGCGCCGCCCACGCCGGATATGCCGGCCCCGACGATGAGAACGTCGAAATGCTCCACTGGCGTCATTGAGTCCCTGCCCTTACTGCCGGCAACGAAATGCAGCCGTCTGCGCGGGATAGTGCCATCCGCGGGCCCAAGCGGCCATGGTTCGGTCGGGGACAGCATCAAGAGTCGGAGGGCCCTGAGCGTCGGCAGCCTGATGATCTGCGCTCAGCCGGTCGCCTCGTCGGGCGGAAAGGAGCTGCCGTCGTGGACCATGCAGCCCGGGCGCAGGTCGGGCGCCTCTCCCGGCACGATCTCGATCGGCGGCATGCCGGTGTGCTCGGCGACCGTGCGCGCGATGGCGTTCAGGGCGAGGCGATCGAAGCCTTCGTGGCTGGCGGTGACGGCGCCGTGCTCGATGAGGAAGAGCGCCGGCGTTGACGCCGGACCGTAGGCGCGCACGACCGCCAGCCCCTCGTCCAGCAGCAGGGGAAATTCGACGCCTGACTGTTGCTCGAAGGCCCGGACCGACTCGGCATCGTCCAGCGCGACGCCCCACAGTTCGAAGGCGGCGCCGGCGTAGGCGATATGGATGCGGTCCCAGAAGTCGTAGCTCAGCTCGCAGGTGAGGCAGTCGAGAGCGAAGAACGCCAGCAGCACCGGCCCGGCCGCGAGCGCATCCGCGAGTGAGTGGCGGTCGCCATCGATGTCATCGAGTTCGACGGCGGGAGCGGTCTCGCCCGCGCTCAGCATCGCGTTTGCCAACACCCCGGCATGGAACAGTCTTTCCCCGACGCACGGCGCAGCCCCGGCGTATAGTTGCGGCAACGGTCACGTCTGCGGTTCCTCATGGAGGTATCGATGCGAACGAAACTGGTCAGCCTCAGCGACGCCGCGAGCATGGTACGCGACGGCGACGAAGTGGTGATGAGCTCCGGCTTCACGGACAGTCCGATGGCGATGTTGCGGGAGATTGTCCGCCAGGGCCCGAAGGACCTCCATGTCGTCGGCGTGGTCGGCGGATCGATCAACCTCGACTTCCTCGTGGGCTCCGGCCAGACGGCGGTCATGGACTGCTGCTCGATCGGCTTCGCCCCGTTCGCCCGCGAGGCGCCGAACTTCGACCGCTACGTGAAGGACAGCCGCATCTACGCGATGGACAACACCTGAGGCGTTCACTACTCGATGATCCAGGCTGGATCGATGGGCGTCCCTTACATTCCGGTTCGCGGCCTTGCCGGCACGGACGTGATGGAACGCCGAGACGACATGTTGATGGCCTACAGCCCGTTCGATGAGAACGAGTTGAACGTGGTCGCGAAGGCGCAAAACCCCGATGTCGCCATTCTCCACGCCTCGAAGGCCGACGAGCAGGGCAGCGCCATTCTCCGCGCCTTCGGCGAGGACGTGATGATTGCGCAGGCGTCGGCGAAGGTGATTGTCACCGCCGAGGAGATCGTGGACCGCGTTGCGCCGGGCGACCCCGGCGGCTCCTACATCTCGAGCATCAACGTCACGGCCGTCGTGCATGCCCCGGGCGGCGCGCACCCCACCGCGGTCGACGGTTACTACGAGATGGATCGGGAGCACATCGAGGAGTACGTCCTCAGCTCCGAGAGCGACGAGTCGTTCCAGCGGTACCTGGAGCGCTACGTGCTCGGCAAAACGGAAGAGGAGTACCAGGCGATCGTCTCCGGGCGGTCGCTCGTCGCCGAACCCGCCGGCTAGGTCCGCCCGTGCGGCCAGCCCGGTGACCTCCGCTCAGCGCCCGCCCTCCACGGAGGAGTTGATCGCGATCCTGATGTCGCGGGACATTCGCGACTGGGAGACCTGCGCTTGCGGCGCGCTCTCGATGATGCCGGCGGCGTCGATGCTGCTGGCGGAGGCGACGCACGCGCCGCACATCGAGGTGATCATCCTCGGCAGCGACGAGTTGAGCGGGAACCTGGGGAAGGACATCCACTTCCTCTCCCAGCGCGGCAAGCTCGACCTCTTCTATCACAGCGCCGTGCAGTTCGATGCGGAAGGGAACTTCAACCTCCACGTGCTCGGCGACCCGGACGCGCCGGACCGGCGGCTGCCGGGCGGCTACGGCTCCGGGCTGATCTCGTACACGGCGAAACGCATCTTCTTCTACCGCACTGAGCACAGCCTGCGTACGTTCGTGCCGAAGGTGGACTTCATCTCCGGCGCGTCGGTCACGCCGGCCGGGGTGAAGCGCGCTCCGGAACCGTTCCGCCTCTATACGCCGATGGCGATCCTCTCCTTCGACCGCGAGGCCGGGCGCTACATCGTGGAGTCCGTGCACGAGGGGTTCACCGCGGACGACGTGCGCGAGAACACCGGGTTCGAGCTCGATATTGCCGACCCGTGCCCCGTCACCCCACCTGTGAGCGATGAGGAACTGGGCATGCTTCGCGGCGAGGTCCGTGATCGGATGATCGAGACCGGCACCTACTCGCAGTGGGCCGAGACCGCGCTCGCGCCCTAGCAACACCCGCATCGGCACACCTCGCGCGCTGCGTCCGCACCGCGCTCATCGCGCTCATTGCGGGAACCACCCGGCGACCGATGACGTCCTACCTCCGAAGCGTCATCGGAGGGCCAGATGTCACAAATTGGACGGTTCCGCCTCGCCCAGGGCATCGCCGCACTCGTGTTCGCGGCCGTGCTGCTGCTACCGGCTGCCACGGCTGCACAGGAGCCATCGGTCGAACCCGTGCCGCCACGGCCGTACGCGTTCGACTGCTGGTGGCCGGTCGGCTCGGTGGCCCGGCTCGACGCGCTGGAGGCGGAAGTCGAGGTCGCCGACGGCGTGATGGCGGCCCGATACCACTTCTACCTCAGCAACCCCGCATCCGAGGGCGCTGGCGACCTCGGTCCTGGAGCCGAGGGTCGCATCGTCTTCCCCGTCCCGCGGGGTAGCTCCGTCACGGACCTCGTGCTCTCCGGCGGACCGCAGACCCTCGAGGGCCGCATGCTCGACGCCGAGGAGGCGACCCGCATCTACGAGGACATCGTGCGCCGGCAGATCGACCCGGCGCTGCTGCGCTCGCTCGCCGACGACCTCTACGAGGTCCGCGCCTTCCCCGTCCCGGCGGGTGAGCGGCACGAGGTGAGCTTCACGGTCACGACGCCGCTGCTCGCCGACGGTGCCGGGGCGCTGGTCGAGGTCCCGTGGTCGCGCATGTCGCCCCGCCCCGCCTCGGCCGTGGTCACCGTGGATGTTGACGTGCCGTGGGAAGTCCGGTCGGCGATCGCGCCCGGCTTCAACCTCGACGTCGAGCGCGTCCGCAGCGGCCGCCTCGAC
>JASLOV010000105.1 GCA_030745285.1 Dehalococcoidia bacterium
GTGCACCTCGGCCTCCCGCAGCTTCGCGATGATCTCCTCGGCTCCGTACCGCTTCCGCTTGCTCATGCTGCTCCCCCTTCTCCCAGCTCTGCACAGATTCTCTATCTCTGCAGCTGGACTCGTTCTCGGGGGACAGGTCAATGTCGGTGGGGTACTGCAGCTCGTTGAACGGAGTGCCCGTCCGCTCGTTGAAGATTCTGCGGCAGGCGCGACAGGCGGAAGTGCGGTAGCCGAGAGAGCTACGCCGGCGGCGGCGACTGATTTCCTCGGAGCCACAGTGGGGACAGGTCACGGGCAATCCTCCGCCGGTCGCTGGTCAGCACGACGCTAGCAGAGGGTCCGTTGTCTGAGATCTGACGGAGCCCCTCGTCCGTGAACTAGTACCAGACGAGGCCGTCCGGATCGAGGCGGATCGCCACGGCGGCACCGGCGCGGAGATCCGTACCAACGACCCGCTCAACCGCGACGCTCGCCGCCAGCGGAGCGCCGACATCAACGATTACGCGGGCGCTGCCGTGCGCACTACCGACGTTCAGCACCGGCGCACGGATCGCGTGCTCCAGCGCCGCGGCCGTGTCGAGCAGTTCGACGGCGTCGGGATGGACAGCGGCCATCCTGGCCGTCGTGCCTGCCGCAGCCGGGTCCTGCGCGCCCTCCTCGAGGAGGCGACGTGCAAGGGCGGCGTCGAGCAAGGAGTAGCCGAGGAAGGCTGCCACTTCCGGCGTCGCTGGCCGGTGGAGCACATCGATCACGCCGCCGCCCTGCGCGACCTCTCCCTTCAGCAGGATGAGCACGCGGCCGGCCACCAACGCCGCTTCGGTCTGGTCGTGCGTGGCCAGCAGCGCTGCGGCCCGTTCTTCGTGCAGCAGTGTACGGACGTCGCCGACTAGGCGGGAACGTGTCTCCGGGTCTAGTGCGGTGAACGGTTCGTCGAGCAGGAGGAGCCGCGGCCTAACGGCGAAGGCACGGGCAAGGCTTACACGCTGCGCCTCGCCGCTGGAGAGCGTATGTGCGTGGGCGCCGGCGAGATGCGCCACGTCGAGCCGGTCAAGCCACTCCTCGGCGCGGCGTCGGCGCTGCGGGCGCTCGACACCGTGGAGCGTGAGGGCGGTCTCGATATTCGCCGCGACGGACATGTCGAGCAGGGCCGGTTCCTGCAGGACGGTCGACGTCATCCGCCGCAGGCGCACACGGTCGCGCGAACGGCGCGGCGTCTCGCCGAACAGAGCCACCACGCCCTCTGCAGCAGGCAGCAGCAGGCCGGCAGACCGGAGCAGTGTCGACTTGCCGGCGCCATTAGGCCCGAGCACGGCCAGCGTTTCCGTCGCGCCCACGTTGAGCCGTTCGAGGTGGAGCACCTCGCGGCCGCCGCGCTCGATCCGCAGTCCGCGAACGCTGAGGGCTGGCGCGTCGGCGATCACGTGCGGCGCGCCCGCTGCTGCACGGCGGTGAGCACAACGCTGACGGCCACGATCAGGGCGAGCAGGATGAAGCCGAACGCCAGCGCGGTGCCGAAGTGGCCGCGGCTCACTTCGACCACGGCCGCGGTCGTGAGTAACCGTGTCTCGCCGGCGATGTTGCCGCCTACCATCATCGACGCGCCGACCTCCGAGACCACCGCGCCGAAGCCTGCAATGATCGCGATCAGTAGTGAGAGGCGAGCCTCGCGGGCGAGCAGCCAGAGGTACTGCGCATCATTCGCGCCCATCGCTCGCAGCTGCAGCCGCAGATGCGGTGGGAGCGCCATCAGGGCGGCGGCGCTGACGGCCACGATGATCGGTGTCGCGATCATCGCCTGGGCGATCACGATCGCCGCCGGAGTGTAGATCAAGCCCATCCAGCCCAGTGGCCCGGAGCGCCAGAGCATGATGCTGACCGCCAGGCCGGCGATCACGGGCGGCGCGCCGGTGCCCGCGTTCGCCAGCGTGACCAGCGCCCGCCGCCCCGGGAAGTTCATCAACGCCAGAGCGAAGCCGATGGGCAGCCCGATCAGCATTGCCACCAGCGTCGACGTAGCGGTGACCGCGAGCGTGCGGGCGGTGATGCCGTAGACGTCGCTATCGCCCGTCGTGATCAGCCGTATCGCCTCTCGCATGGCCTCCGCGAGCAGGTCCATGCCTACTCCCGACTACTCTGCCGCCGGCACGAAGAGCGCGCGGCCGAGCGTCTCGACGCCGAATTCGCCGATCAGCGCCTGCGCGTCTGTACCGATCAGGAAGTCGCGCAGCCGTCGGGCGCCCTCGACGTTCGTGCCGGGGTGGCGATCGGGGTCGATCACGATCACGTGGTAGCGGTTGAAGAGCGCAGGGTCGCCCTCGACGAGCACGGGCAGAATGGCGCGGTCGCTCACTACCAGCCACGTGCCGCGGTCTGTGAGGGTGTAGCCGCCAGTCTCCGCCGCGACCGTAAGCGTGGAGCCCATGCCTTGGCCGGTCTCTACGTACCAGGCCGCCCCCTGCTGCACGGTAAGGCCGGCAGCGGCCCACAGCTCCTGCTCCTTCACGTGGGTGCCCGAGTCGTCGCCGCGGCTGACGAAGCGTGAGCCAGCCATCGCGATGCGTGCGAGCGCCGCGGCCGCGTCCTCTGCCTCGCGAACGCCCGCCGGGTCGTTGGCGGGACCAACGATCACGAAGTCGTTGTACATGACGGAGGCGCGGTCGACGCCGTGCCCACCACGCACGAACGCCTCCTCAGCGCCGGGCGAATGGACGAGCAGCACGTCGACGTCGCCGCGCTCGCCCATTGAGATTGCCGCGCCTGAGCCGACGGCGACGACTTTCACGTTGTAGCCGCTGTCGCGTTCGAACGCGGGCATCAGCGCGTCGAGCAGGCCGCTGTTCTCGGTGCTGGTGGTGGTGGCGAGGATGATCGTGCGCTCCCCGCCGCTGCAGGCGATCGCGAACGCGAAGACGGCAACGAGGAGCGCCAGGAGCAGACGCGAGCGGCGCGCCCCGGGGTCGTCTTGTCCAGCCATACAAGACGGTATACTACCGAACCGGGGCACTGCCAACATGTCCCAAGGGAGGGCGTTGTGCCGCCGCCGGGAGAAGCCTCGCACGCGCCACTGCGCATCCGCTCGAAGGTGTGGGTCGAACGCGATGGAGCGGTCGTGATCAGTGACTACCTGGCGCAGCTGCTCGCGGCGGTGGAGACGCACGGCTCCGTGGCGGCGGCGGCGCAGTCGCTCGACCTGCCGTATGCCACGGCCTGGAAGAAGCTACGCGCAATGGAGGCTGCGGCCGGGGCGGCTCTGCTCGAATCGGACTCCGGTGGAGTTGGGGGTGGGGCCACCTGTCTGACGCCCACGGCTGCCGAGATGCTGAGCGCCTTTCGTCGCGTCGGGGCTGGGCTCAGCGACGAAGTCGAGCGGCGCTTCAACGCCGCCCGCTCGCGGTTCGACGCCTGACGGCCTGTTCCCCTTCTCCGAGCCGCTGGCGTCCACGCAGAGTGGGGTAGGCGTCCACAGTGGCGGCTGTGCGATACAGCTCGGATCTCGCTCCCTAGCGGTCGTGGGATCGCTCACTGAGTCCAGGGGGCTGTCGAGCACTCAACAGATGGGCCCCCGCTCTTCGCCGAGCGGTCTCAGCTTCCCCCGATGGCGTGTCACACCAGCCGTAGCTGTAGCCCAGTTGGCGCCGACGCGGGCCGCCACTTCCGCCATCCACAGGATCTCCGCCACCTCTGACCGCGCGCAGCGGTGTTGACCCGCAAGCGATCGTGCTATTGGTGGACGGCAAGGCAGCGGAGTTGTCGTATGACCGGCTGACGGGGAGTCTGACGGCCGCAGCCACGTTGCCGGCCGGCATCCGGATCGACGTGACGGTCGTCGACGGCGCCGGGAACACCAGCCGGTTTGCCGGCGTGATCGGCGGCGGGAGCGTCGAGACCGGCCGTCCCGGGATCGCGCAAGCCCCTGAGGCGGGCGGTCTGACTCGGCTCTGATGCTCCTATCGATCGTCAAGCGGGCTGGGGATGGGTAGTAGCGGGCGCGCCCTCGCTGCAGCGGCCGCTACCTCGCATTCACCGACCGTCTCCGCACGTTCCCCCGCATCACCGTCACCTGCCTCACTTGACGCAGGTTCATCTGGTCCACCGGCGAAAAGCGGTGCTGCTGTGTCATGACGTGCGAGGAGGCGAGGTTCACGTAGCGCCTCACCATCTCGAGCGTCGTGTGCCCGAGAATCTGTTGCAGCGTGAAGACATCTTCGCCGTTCATCAGGTAGTTCACGGCGAAGGTGTGCCGCATCAGGTGCGGATGAAGTTGCTCGACGCCCGAGGCCTTCGCGAGGCGGCGGACCATGAGCTGAACCGCCTCGCCCGTGAGCGGACGGCCGTCCAGGGTGAGAAAGATACCGTCTTCTCCCAGCGGCTCCGGCCTGAAGTGGAAGATGTACTTCATCAGGGCCCGCTGTGCTGCACCTCCGAAGGGCGCGACTCGCTCCTTGCTGCCTTTCCCCATCACTTTGAGGTAACCCTCTTCAAGATGGAGGTTCGCCATGGACGCTCCGGCGAGCTCGCCGCGGCGAAGTCCCGTGTCCAGGAACAGGAGCACGATGGTCGCGTCCCTGACGCCCCAGGCACTCTGGTGGTCGATGCTCGCGAGGATGGTGGCGACCTCGGTCTCCGAGAGCGGTTCGATGAGCTTGCGCGGCACCTTCGGCACCTTCACGCGCGCCAGCCGGAACTCCTCCGTGTAGCCCTCACGGTAGAGCCAGTTGAAGAACGCCTTCATCGCCCGTACGTAACCCTGAACGGTGACCGGGGAGAGCTTGCCGTTCGTCTGGCTGATCGGGTGGTCCTCGTACTTCGGCCGGGTCTGCAGGTGCAGGATGTACTGCCGCACCAGCTCGGAGTCGACGCTCCCGAGCACCGGCTCGATCCGCTGCTGTCGCAGATAGTGGAGGAACTGCCCGAGGGCCGTCTGGTACCAGATGGCCGTCTGCGGTGACTTCTGTTCGGCGCGATTCGATGCCTCGTACTGGAGCATGAGCTTCTCGAGCGAGACGGCGTCCTTGTCCATGGAGTCCCACCTCTTCGTCTTCGCGGTCATGTGAGCAGCCTTCCTGCCAGTCGTCTAACTTCTGTGAACCGCGCGTGACCTCACCGTGACGTGGGCGTGATCTGCGCGTGAAGTCAGGAAGGCTGTTCCGCATACTCAAAGGGTCCGGCCGACTCAAAGTGTCGTGGGGCTGTTCTCGGTCCTCCTCTCGGCGCTAGCCCAGCTGTATCTGAATCTGCGGGGAGCGATCTGGAGCCAATGACCCGGCGCGGGAAATTCCCAAGCAGAGGGTCGAGGGTTCGAATCCCTTCTCCCGCTCCAAGGCAGACGATCCGACGGTCGGATCGCTGGCGACGAATCGATACATTCATCAACCGAGGCGCGCGCCGTGGGAGGTGTAGATGCGATGGTGGGTCAGCGGCGCCGCGCCATTTTGTGGGACAACGACGGCGTGCTGGTGGACACCGAGCGGTTGTTCTTTGAGGCCAACCGGCGGAACTAGCGACGCTGGGTGTGACTGAACCGCCCCGGGAATGTTGGAGGCTCCAACCCTTGAGAGGATGGAGCGATGACACGACGAGGCAGATATCCAACAGAGGTACGGGAGCGAGCGGTGCGGCTGGTGCTGGAGCATCAGCACGACTACCGCTCGCGGTGGG
>JASLOV010000106.1 GCA_030745285.1 Dehalococcoidia bacterium
GTGCACCTCGGCCTCCCGCAGCTTCGCGATGATCTCCTCGGCTCCGTACCGCTTCCGCTTGCTCATGCTGCTCCCCCTTCTCCCAGCTCTGCACAGATTCTCTATCTCTGCAGCTGGACTCGTTCTCGGGGGACAGGTCAACTCCGGTGGGGTTCTGATGGTCAGAGTCGGTTTGACGGGATCAAGACTCGCTAGAGCAGCGCAGCCATCTCCTCGACGTGCTGGGCGATCAGCGCGGGCGACTCCATCGGGATGAAGTGGGTGGCGTCCGGCAGGTGCACGTCCTCGCCGCGGCGGAAGCGCGAGGCGAGGTCGGGGGCGGTCGGCGAGGTGGAGAACGGCGAATCGTCGCCGTCGGGCTCGCGGGCGCGGATCACGCGCACCGGGACATCGATCGACGAGATCTCCTCGTAGATGTTCGTGCCGGTCGAGCCGGCATAGATCGAGGCTTCGATGTGGGGCGGGCAGGCGAGCACGAAGCCGTCGCTGTTCCCGTGACCGGCCGGTGCGGGCATGACGCCGTGTTCGCAGTAGTCGCGCAGCACGCGGTCGTCCCACGTCGTGAAGGGGCCGCGGCCGTGATAGGACTCGTACATTTCGTCCGCGGAGGCCCACGCGTTGCGACGGCCGCCGGTCTCGGCGCCCGCGCCTCTGCGGGCTGCGCTGCTGCCTGCACCATCGCCGTAGTGATCGGGCGGCTGGATGACCGGGTCGACGAGCAGCAGCCCGGCGAAACGCTCCGGTTCCATTGCCGCCGCCAGCGTGACCGAGTGCCCGCCCATCGAGTGCCCGATGGCGACGGCGTCACGCAGGTTGAGCTGTCGCGAGAGTTCGGCGACATCCTCGCCGCAGGCGTGCCAGTCGTAGGGCGGCTCCGGCTTGGAACTGCCGCCATGGCCTCGGAAGTCGAGCGCGATGATGCGGCGACCGGGCAGTCGCTCGATCACGGCGTCCCAGCAGCGGGCGTGGAAGCTGGTGGCGTGAGCGAAGAAGAGGGTAGGGCCGGTCGGGTCCGTGACAGGCCACTCGAAGACACGCAGTTGCATGCCGTTGACGGCGTAGGTGCACTCCGTGGGGTCGAGCGGTGCGGTCAGGAGCGGCTCGACGGTGGTTCGAGGGCCGGTGAAGCGGGTGAAGCGGGCGGGACGGGTGAGTGCGGCTGCACGGGCGCCCATCGTCGCGCCGGGCCCGGCGCGGGCCGGCCGACGATGTCGTCGCCACGGGAGAGGCTGAGCGAGCGCACGCGGTCCCGGGCGACGCGCGCGAAGGGTGCCATCGAGGCCATCAACGGCACCCAGATGTGGACGGGGCAGCCCATTCGATCTCCTCGTGAGCAGGTCGCCGGCTCGCGGCTGGATGGTAGCAGGCGCATCCGGCAGACACGAGGCGGGCCGGACGCGCAATAATGCCCGGCACGAACGCGGCACAGCCACCGAGCGAGAGGGAGGCCCCGTGGCATCGGTCGTCGTCAACGGCGAGCAGCAGCAATCGGCTCGTGCCGGTCGCAGCCTGCTCAGCTTCCTGCGCTTCGACCTCGGGCTGACCGGGACGAAGTACGCCTGCGGCGAGGGGCTGTGCGGGGCATGCACCGTGCTGGTCGACGGCCAGCCGCTGCGCAGCTGCATGACGACCGTCGATGCGGTGGCGGGCGGCGACATCACCACCATCGAGGGGCTGGCGACCGACGGCGAGCTACACCCGGTGCAGCAGGCGTTCGTCGATCAGGTGGCGATGCAGTGCGGGTACTGTATTCCCGGCTTCATCATGACCGCCACCGCGCTGCTCGGCCGCGAGGCGAATCCGACGAGCGGGCAGATCCGTGAGGCGCTGGCGGAGAACCTCTGCCGCTGCGGCACCTATCAGCGCATCGAGCAGGCCGTCGCGCTCGCCGCCGAGGCGATGACGGGAGCTGCGAAGTGAGCGAACAGCCCCTCGAGCAAGCGCCGGACCAACCAACCGCGGGTCTGATCGTCACCGGCGAAGTCACCGTCGGCTTCCCTGCGCAGCGCACCGGCTACGGCGCGGCGACCTACGGCAACACCCAGCCGCAGACCCAGACCGCGACATGGCTGATCGTGCACTCGGAGGGCAACGTCACCGCCTTCGCCGGCAAGGTCGAGTACGGCCAGGGCATCCGCTGGGGTCTCTCCGTCGAGGTCGCCGACGAGCTGCGCCTGCCGCTCGACCGCGTCGAGATGGTGCTGGGCGATACCGGCCGCGTGCCGTGGGACATAGGCACGTTCGGCAGCCAGTCGACGGCACGGGTCGGGCTGCAGCTCCGCAAGGCGGCGGCGACGGCGCGACGGAAGCTGCTGGAGCTGGCGACGGACCGGCTTGACCTGCCGGCCAGCGACCTCCGGTGCAGCGACGGGAAGGTGGTCGCCAGCGGTGACGCCGCCGGGGGCGTGGAGTACGCAGAGTTGCTCGGTGACGAGCGCATCGAGGTCGCGCTGGTCGACGACATCGAACTACGCCGGAGTCCGAGTTCACCGTCATGGGCGAAGAGACGCGGTGCGTCGACGCCGTCGCGCGGGTGACCGGCGCCGCCGTCTACTCGCAGGACGTGATCGTGCCGGAGATGCTCTTCGCGCAGATCCTGCGGCCGCCCTCGTACGGTGCGACGCTCTCGAGCGTCGACTGGTCGGTGGCTGAGCAGATGTCGGGCGTCGTGCAGGTCGTTGAGACCGACGGCACGTACGCCCTCCTCGCCGAGAGCGACGAGGAGGGCGAGCTGGCCGCGCGCGTCGTGCAGGCACAGTGGCAGGAGCAGTCAGGCCAGCCGTCGCGCTGGGACATGCCGGCGTTGCTGAAGGACTCCGCGCAGGAGCCGTTCGTCACGCAGGACGAGGGCGATCTGGAACAGGGCCTTGCGCTTGCCGATGGCATCCTCGAGGCGACCTACTACATCCCCTACATCACGATCGCGCCGATGGAACCGCGCGCGGCCGTCGCGCGCTGGGATGGGGACCGGCTGACGGTCTGGGCCGGCGGGCAGCGCCCATTCGGGCTGCGCAGCGAACTGGCGTCGCACTTCGAGCTGGAGGAGTCCCACGTCCGCGTGCTCGCAACGGAGATCGGGGGCGGCTTCGGCGGCAAGAGCATCTACCCGGTCGCCGAGGAGGCGGCGAAGCTCGCTCGCGCGGCCGGCCGGCCGGTGCGCGTCGCCTACAGCCGTAACGAGGAGACGACGCTCTCGACGTTCCGCCCGGCGGCGCTGATCGAAATCAAGAGCGGCTTCACGACGGACGGACGCATCGTCGCCTGGGAGGCGCGCGCCAACCATGCCGGCGAACGAGTGATGATCGGGCGGCGAGGGTCGATGACGCCCTACGACACGCCGCACGCCTTCTCCGAGGTTTCGCGCTCCGACAGCCCGCTGCGCAGCGGCTCGTACCGTTCGCTCGGCGGCGCTGTGAACCATTTCGCGCGCGAGGTGCACATCGACGAGATCGCGGCGGCCACGGGCATCGATCCGGTCGAACTGCGGCTGAAGAACATGGTCGAGCCACGCTTCCGGCGTGTGATCGAGGTTGCCGCCGAGCGCTTCGGCTGGTCAGGGGCTGCGACGCCGTCGAGCCGGGGGCGGGGCATCGCCATCGGACTCGACGTCGGCAGCTACTCGGCGACGGCCGTACAGCTCGAGGTTCAGGGCAGCGAGGTGGGGGGCAGCGAGGTGAAGGTCGAGCGGGTCGCCGCGACGCTCGACTGCGGGCTGACCGTGAACCCGGACGGCGCGCGCAACCAGATGGAGGGCGGCATCGTGATGGGGATGGGCACCGCCCTCTACGAGGCGATCGACTTCGAGGGCGGCCGGCTGCTCAACCCCGGCTTCGCGCGCTACCGTGTGCCGCGCTCGAACAACGCCCCGCACATCGAAGTCGACCTCGTGGGCGACCCCGAGACGCCTTCGACCGGCGCCGGCGAGCCGGGGATCGTGCCGATCGCGCCGGCGATCTCGAACGCCATCTTCGACCTCACCGGCGAGCGCCACCGCGAGCTGCCAATCCAGCGCCACCTGCGCTGATGGGGCCACCGGCCGGCTCTGGACCCGCTATTCAGACAGCGTGACCTCGACCGTGCTGCCCCGGGCGATGTCGAATGCGGCGCTCGCGTCGCCTTCGCTGACTGCGATCGCGAGATAGCCGTTGCTTTCGAAGAGCGCCAGTGGCTCGCCCCGGGCGACGTCGGCGTAGGTGCGGTGCAGGCCGGGCAAGGCCACGTCCCTGGCGCGCACCTCCACCGCCGTCCTGCCGTCGAGCAGTGCACGCGAGATGTTGGAGATGGCGTTGCCGAAGCGGTCGATGCGCAGCACTTCGCCTCGGACGGCGGAGCCGTCGCGCGTCGCCTCGGGCACATCGAGCGTGACGAGGCCGTCGATGGCCGGGCCGGCCTGCGCCAGCGATGCGCCGCAGGCGAGACGGGCGGCGGCGGGCGCGAACAGATCGCGGCCGTGGAACGTCGCGCTGAGGTCGGTCCGCATGAATGCGGGGTTCGTGATCTCGCGGGCCTCCTCGACCGTGTGGTGGCGCGTGAAGAGCGTGAGCAGCCCGTTGTCCGGGCAGACGATCACCTGGCCGCCGGCGCGGACGGCGACCGGCCGGCGGTCGCCACCGACGCCCGGGTCGACGACCGCGAGGTGGACGGTGCCGGCGGGGAAGTAGGGGAGGGCGGCGGCCAGGAAGAGCGCTCCCTCGAGCACGTCCTGGGCGGCGATCTCGTGGCTCAGGTCGACGAGCCGCAAGTCGGGGCAGACGTCGAGCATCACCCCCTTCATGGCCGCTGCGTACGGGTCGCGCATGCCGAAATCGGACGTGAGGGTAACGAGGTGACCGGCGGTCGGGTGCGTGGTCATCGCGGAGAAGCGTACCGGGTTCGGTGGTTTCCGCTACTCTGCGGCGGCGTTCAGCGCGTGCGAAGGGAGAGCGATGACGGCGGTGGAGACGGTACTGGGACCGGTCGACGACTCGGAGCTGGGCCACGTGCTCAGCCATGAGCATGTGCTCGTCTCCGCCGGGGACGACGTGCACCACTACCCCTGGATGTACGACATGGACGCCACCCGCGCTCGGCTGGTCGAGGAGCTGACCGAGGCGCGCGAAGGCGGCATTGGCACGGTGATCGACCTGACGACGCCCGACCTAGGGCGCGACGTCGAGTTCGTCGCGGAGGTCGCCCGGCGCTCGGGTGTGCACATCGTCGCCGGCACCGGCATCTGGCGGGACGTGCCGCGGTCGTTTTGGTTCCGGGACCCCGACGCCATCGCCGACATCTTCGTGCGCGAGATCGAAGTCGGCATCGGCGACACCGAGATCAAGGCGGGCGCGATCAAGGTCGCCAACGATGCCGAGGGCGTCACGCCCGAGGCCGAGCTAGTGCTGCGCGGCGCCGCTCGTGCACTCAAGCGCACCGGCTGCCCGATCTCGACCCACCACTGGGCGCCGGAGGAAGTCGGCACCCGCCAGGTGGAAATCTTCGCGGAAGAGGGCGCGCCGATGGACCGCATCTGCATCGGGCACAGCGCCGACAGCACGGACGTCGACTATCTCGAATCGCTGCTGAAGGCCGGCGCCTATCTCTCGATGGACCGCTACCCGGGCTCGGGTGAGCGGCCCAACTCGGTGGAGCGCTCCGCGACGGTGAAGGCGCTGCTCGACCGCGGCTGGGCGGAGCGCATCATGCTCGGCCATGACTACGCCCCCGGCGTGATCCGGGTTGGCGTCGCGCCGCCGCCACGCGAGGTACCGACGCGCTACCTCCACGTCACAACGGTGGCGCTGCCCGCCCTGCGCGAGATGGGCGTCGATGAGGACACAATCGAGATGATGATGCGAGAGGTGCCACGCCGCTTCCTGAGCGGCTCGTAACCCGGTCGCGAGCCGGCTACTCGCCCGCGATCACCGACTTCAGCAGCGCCGCCAGCTCCTCGATGCTCTCGGGGAGCACCGGCACGTCCATGCGCTCGCGCCCGATCTCATCGATGTGGTGTGCGTCGCTGCCCGCCGTCACCGGCTTGCCCAGTTTGGTGGCGACGGCGAGCGCGAGGCCGTTCTCACGGTCGGTGCTGCCGCCGTTGGCGACCTCGATCGCGTCGACGTTGCCGAAGTACTCGTACTCGGCAAGCTCGTCGACATCCAGCCCAGGCTCGAACGGGGGGCGCTGGCTGACGTGGATGCCGTCGTAGTAATGGCGGAAGGGGTGGGCGGCGATCGCCAGCCAGCCCTCGTCCGCCGCCATCGCCAGTAACTCGCGTGTCATGCTGGGCAGCTTCGTCATCGGTTCGACGCCGATCAGCAGCGTGTGCCCGAGGTCGGTCGTCACCTCGATCGCCGGGTAGAGGCGGATACCCCAGCGCGCCTCGAAGGCCTCGCGCTCCCAGTCGCTCCAGACGCGGAAGTGCTCGGTGACCACCAGCGCGTCCGTGCCCTGCTCCCGCGCCCGCTCGCCGAGCTGATCGGCGGTGATGCTGGAGTCGGCAGAGCCCGCCTTGGTGTGCAGGTGCAGTTCGAGGTACGGCAAGAGGTTGCGAGAGCCCGGGAGCCCGCCTAGCGGCCCTTGAACTCGGGCTTGCGCTTCTCGTTGTAGGCGCGGATGCCCTCGACCCGGTC
>JASLOV010000107.1 GCA_030745285.1 Dehalococcoidia bacterium
GAGGCGCCTCCACGTCGGTCGCGGAGCGGTAGACGCCGCCGGCCCGGACCTCCGGCCGCGGCGCCGCCGTCACCGTGGCCGCGGACGCGAGCGAGGGGGGCGGCGGGCCTGCCGGCGCGTCGGTCGTGTCGTCGCCGTCGTCACCGCAGCCGATCAGCGCCGCGCCCACCAGGCCGGCGATGCCGAGGCCGACGCCGCGCAACGCCGCACGACGCGAGATGCGACGGCCTGTCCAGAAGTTCCGCTCGTCTGCCATCGATGCCCCTCTGCTGCCGGGCCTGCCCTCGGTAACCCGGCCGGACCGATCCCCAGCCGGCGACGCTCACGCGTACGTCCGCACGCACGTCTGCCCGCAGCAAGCCGCCGGGGCAGTCAGCGTACACCGTACACTCAGGGGGACAGTGCGCCACCTGAATGGGGCTGGCGAACGCCCGCTGCGAGCGGCCCGTGTGGCCCGGGCTCGGCGGCGAACCAGACTCGCGCTCGGGCCCCACCATCCGGTGTCCGAGACGGCCGAACGACGCTCCACCGGCGGCCGATCGCGCGGACTGGGGCAGAGAGTGGTTAGAATGGCTACCTGGACCAGACGCCAGATGCCTGACGACCGCGTGCCTCGCACCGTCCCAGGCGATGATCCCGGAGGGAAGACCGATGCCGCTGTATGAGTACTACTGCGAGCACTGCCATGGCGTGTTCGAATTGCTTCGCCCCGCGCGCGAGGCCAGCACCGCCCAGCCGTGCCCCGAGTGCGACGATGACTCGCGCCGCATCGCCTCGAACTTCCAGGCCTTCGTCTTCCGTGACGGCTACCCGAGGAAGATTCCCGACGACGGCACCTACTGGCACCTGGGCACGAAGGTCTCCGAGCCGGTCAACAAGGCCGTGCAGGCAAACGAGCACCCGGAGCTGGTCGGCAAGAAGCGCGGCCCCACCCCACTCCCGACCGCGGAGGAGCGCGACGCGCACGAGACGCTGGCCACCGAGTACGCCGACAACCAGGCGAGGAGCGCAGAAGGCGCCGGCCGCGTGGTCGACCCGACGCTCGAGAAGAAGCTCAACTCGTTCGGCGCCAGGGTCGCCGCGACCTCGCGACGGAGGCAGCTGAAGCGTCGCCGCAAGCCGAACACAGAGACGACCGCCCGCACCGTCTCCGGTAAGCATAAGAAGAGCTAGCCGCTCCGCAGGAGCTGCTGGACCGCATCGAGACGGAGTAGCGAGCGTGCCGGCGCGCTAGCGTTCGATGCCGGTGACCTGCGTGTAACGCTCGATCTCGAGCCGCCCGTCCAGCAAGTCGCCGAGCTTGCCGCCGAGCGCCTTCATATGATCCGTCTGGCCGTGCGCCTTCTGCGCGTCGGTGTCGTCGTACTGCTCGTAGAACATGAAGACGGAAGGGTCGTCGTCGGACGAATGCAGTGAGTAGGTGGGGACGCCGGGCTCGTTGGCGCTGACGGCTTCCACCATTTCGCTGAGTGCGGCCTCCAGCTCGGGCTCTTTGCCCTCCTGCGCCTTCAGTTTCGCAATGACGGTGATCATGACTCTCTCCTCATTCGCCCCGGCTCCGAGACTGCCGGCAGCCACCCCACCGATCGGGGACGGTCGCGGCGGGAGCACAACCTACACCGACCGGCCGGCTACGCATAACATCGCCGCAGCAATGTGCCGCCCGGAGATCCTCGGAGCCGCCGCGTGAGTGAGGACGACGATGCCTGAACGCCCGCTCGGCGTGATCCTGACCGGCGGACGAGGCACGCGCCTGCGGCCGCTCACGCCGACGATCCCGAAGGCGCTGATCCCGCTGCTGAACCGTCCGCTGCTGGCGTACTCGCTGGACCTGTACGCCGCGGTCGGCCTCTCCGACGTGGTCGTGGTGGTCGGCGGCGACCACGAGGGCGTGGAGCGGGCGGCTGCGGAGCTTGCGCCCGCGGGCATCACCGTCGAGATCGCGGTGCAGGCCGAGCCGATAGGGTTGGGCGATGCGGTCGCCTCGGCCGGGGCGGCCCTCGATGGACGGCAGGTTGCGGTGCTGGCGGTCGACGCGGTACTGACCGGAGACATCCAACCAACATTCGAGGCTTTTGAGCGCTCAGGGGCGGATGCCGGGCTGACGCTGCACCCGACCGACCGGCCGACGGAGATGGGCATCGCCGTACTGGAGGACGACCGCATCGTCCACCTCGAGGAGAAGCCGCAGCAGCCGCGCTCCGACCTAGCGGCGGCGGGCCTCTGGCTGCTCGGCCCGGCTACGATCGAGCGGCTACGCACGGACCCGTTCATCCGCCCCACGGACGGCGAGATCGACCTCACCGGGACCATCGGTGCGATGGTGGACGGGGGCGCCGACGTTCGCGGCTGGCGGCTCTCCGGCGAATGGCTCGATACCGGCACCATCGCCTCGCTGCTCTCGACGCAGGCCCGCCTGCTCGAGCTTGCGAAGAGCCCGCTGCTGGAGGTGCCCGGTTCAGCACTCTCGGAACCGCTGATGATCGGCGCGGGCACGACCATCGAAGACTGCGAACTGGGACCGAACGTCGTCGTCGGCGACGGCGCCGTTCTCCGTTCGGCGCGACTGCGGGACGCGATGGTCGTGGCCGGCGCGCGGCTCGAGGGGGTCGAGCATGAAGGAGTCGTCGTCACGGCCGGCGGCCAGGTGGGGCGACGCTAGCGGCGTCCGCTCAGGCGGACGGCTCCGGTTCACTGCTACGTCGATGGCAGGGGTTCGATGGTGGCGCTTCGATGGTGGCGCTTCGATGGAAGGGCGACCGGCGCATACAATCTCAGGCAGCCCTCGTAGCTCAGGGGACAGAGCAAGCGCCTCCTAAGCGCTAGGTCGGTGGTTCGAATCCTCCCGGGGGCACCATCACATCCTGCTTCCGCGACGTACTCGCAGTGGTCGTTTGTGCGGTGATCACGGGTCGATCACTGCCTGCGCGAGCAGACCGACGAACTGCTCCGGATCCGGGTCATCGCCGGTGATCTCGCCGACGTGGCCGTAGACGACGATCCCGCCCCGCATGATGACGAAGACCGCGCCGTGCTGACGCGGGTCGCGCATCACCCGCCACTGCACGTGGCCCTTGAGCAGCGCCCGCAGCGCGTCTTGCAGCAGGCGAAGTCCACCCCCGCCGCGCTTCGCGTTCAACGCCCGATAGGTGCTCAGCGATGGGTCCGTAAGCAGAGGAGTTGTGATCGAGGACCGGTGCGCGAAATCCGAGGCCTGTTGCGTGCCGCCGTTGCCGACGATCACCAGCTCCGCGCCTGCTGCGTGGATGCGTGGCACGTAGGCGCACAACTGCGAGACCTGCTCCGTGCAGAAGAGTCAGCCGAAGTGCCGCACGGGCGCAAGCACGATCGGCTGCTCCGCCCAGAGTGACGGGAGCACGAACGGACAGCCGGCGCGGTCCAGCACCTCGACCGTCGTCAGGGCGGCGGAGAGCCGCTCGGCCATCTCCCCCCGAACAGAGCCGCGCCTTCGCGCTACCCTACCCAACCAGCAATCTGGTCGATCAGCATGAACCATGGAGCGAACGATGTCCGGCATCTGGCCAGGCGATACGCGGTGCGTCGCCGTCCTCAGTTTCGACATGGATGGCGCGTCGGCGATGATCCATCGCAACCCCGACGTCCAGCGCATGCCCTCGACGCTCTCGCACGGCGACTTCGGTCCGCGCGTCGCGGTGCCGCGCATCCTCGAGCTCTTGCGGGAACACGACATCGCTGCCTCTTTCTATGTCCCCGGCTGGGTGGCCGAGCGCTTCCCGGACACCGTCGCCGCCGTCGCCTCGGCCGGCCACGAAGTGGCGCCGCACGGCTACATGCACGAGCCGCCCGCGACGCTGAGCCGGGACGAGGAAGCGGCGATCCTCGACCGCTCCAGCGCGATCCTGGAAGGCATCACCGGCGAGCGCCCGCTCGGGTACCGCTCGCCGAGCTGGGAGCTGAGCGAGCACTCGCTCGACCTGCTCATGGAGCGCGGGTTCGTCTACGACTCGAGCCTGATGGGGGATGATGCGCCGTACCGTGTCCCCGCCGCGGGCGGCGGCGAGCTGGTCGAAATCCCCGTGCACTGGTCGCTGGATGACGCCCCGTACTTCGTCTTCAACCCGGCGGTGAGCCGCACCAACGTACCCGCCAGTCCGGCGCAGGTGTACGATACATGGAGCACCGCCTTCGACGAGCTATACGACCGCGGCCGCTGCTATGTGCTGACGGTGCATCCCTGGATCATCGGACGTGCCGGGCGGCTAACGATGCTCGATCGACTGATCCGGCACATCCGGGAGCAACCGGGCGTGAAATTCCGCCGTTCAATCGGCCTCGCTCGCGATGTGCAGCCTGACTGTGCTGCCCCGGATAAGCTGACCCAGACATGACATTTGAGCGATCGACCCCGCCCACCACTTTTTCGGTATCGATGAGTCACCTATGATGAACGGGCAACGTGGTCACAAGTTCAAACCGCGTTGTTACTCGTCAGGGAGTGCCAGATGCCCAAGTTCACACGGATGGAGCCTTCACAGGTGCACGTCGGTCGCGGCCGCGCAGCCTTTGAGGCACGAAAGAATTTCATCGCCGCCATCAAGGCTGGCGACGCCGGCCGCATCGACCTGGAGAGCGGCGACCGCCCGACCGCGACCAAGCGCCTGCTGCAGGAAGCTGCGAAGGAGGTCGGTGTGAAGGTGCGCTCATCCTGGACGGACAAGTCGCAGAAGTCGCTTGTCTGGAAGAAGACGCGAGCGAGCCGCCGCCGCTAGCCCGCCTCCCACCGCGTTCGACGGCTCACCAGACTTCGCGCCGGGGTCTTCGCCCGGCCGCGTCCGCACGAGGGTCTCTGCTCAGGTGGCCCCACGCGTGCTCGTGCTATCGTGCGCGCAGCGGAGGCCCTGGCATGAGCGACGATCTCCTGGTCGATGTCGACGAGCACGGCGTGATGTTGGCGACGTTCAATCGCCCGGAACGCATGAATGCGCTCAGCGACGACCTGCGGCGCGGGCTCCTGGACGCGCTCGACCAGGCGTCCCGGGACGACGCGGTCAAGGTGCTGGTGTTGACCGGCAACGGCCGCGCCTTCTGCGCCGGCGCGGAGGTGGGGGCAACGACCAGCCCGGCCAGCTCTGACCAGCCGCGCACGCCCAGCCGCCACGCCCGACTCGACCACCGAGGAGAGTCAGGCCGCACCGTCGAGGCCTTTGTCGACTGCGACGTGCCGGTCATCGCCGCAATCAACGGTCCCGCGGTCGGCGCCGGCTTCGGTCTCGCCTGCTGCGCCGACATTCGCATCATGGGCTCGTCCGCCCGCGTCAGCCCGATCTTCATCAAGCGCGGCGTCGCGTCCGACTACGGCGCGTCCTACTGGCTGCCCCGCATCGTCGGCGTCGCCCGCGCCTACGAGATCTTCTTCGAGGGCGACCTGGTGAACGCGGACCGCGCGCTGGAGATCGGGCTGGCCAACCGCGTCGTGCCAGACGAGCTGCTGATGGACGAGGCGATCGCCTACGCCCGTCGCATCGCCGCCGGCCCGCCCCTGGCCTACACCTACGTGCGACGCCTGATCCAGCGTTCGACGGACATGCCCGTGCACGAGTTCGCGGAGATGGAGTGGCTCTTCCAGAGCAACCTACTGGGCACGTCCGACGCCTCCGAGGGCTTCCGCTCGTTCGCGGAGCAACGCCCACCGGAGTTCACTGGCCAGTAGCGACGACCGCAGGCAGTCCGAAAGCGTGGCAGGACCACTTGAGCGCGTTCGCGTGCGCGCTCTGGCCCGCGCTGCGGCGGCCCCGGCGCGATCTCCATCAATTGCTGCGCTACGCTACGGCCAGAGGATGATGCTCATGCCTGAGGCCTTCAGCGCGGTATCCCGGGCGGCCGCGTGAGCGAACTCCAGATCGCACTCAGCGTCTTCGCCGTCACCTACGCCCTGATCATCTCGGAGAAGGTGCACAAAACTACCGTCGCCCTGGCCGGCAGCATGACGATCGTCGCCCTCCGCGTGCTCGACACCGAGCAGGCTTTCGAGGCGATCCACCTCGATGTGATCTTCCTGCTCACCGGCATGATGGTCATCGCCAACACGATGGCGGGTACCGGCGTCTTCCGCTGGATGGCGATCAGCGCCGCGAAGGTCGCGAACGGGAACCCGCTGCGGGTCCTGATTCTGCTCTACACGATCACGGCGGTCGCCTCCGCGTTCCTCGACAACGTCACCACCGTCGTGCTGATCGCGCCGGTCACGCTCGTCGTCGCGGACACGCTCGGCGTGAAGGTGGTGCCGATGCTGATCGCGGAGGTGCTCGCCTCCAACATCGGCGGCACGGCCACGCTGATCGGCGACCCGCCGAACATCCTGATCCCGTCGCACGCCGACATCGACTTCGTCACGTTCCTGTGGCACGTCGGGCCGGCCGCGGTGCTCTCGCTCATCGCCTACCTCGCGGGCCTGCGCTGGCTCTTCGGCAACCAGCTCCAGGGCAGCGCGGAGGCGCGCGAGCGCGTGATGCAGATCGACGACTCGCAGCTGATCACCGACGTTCGACTGCTGCGCATCACCGGCGCGGTGATGGTGGCGGTGATGGTGGGCTTCCTGTTTCAGGGCCCGCTCGGCTACGAGCCGGCGGCGGTGGCGCTGATGGGCGCAGCCGCGCTGATGCTGATCACCGGCCACGACCCGCACGAGATGCTGCGCAAGGTCGAATGGTCGACGCTCTTCTTCTTCATCGGCCTCTTCATCGGCGGCGGCGGGCTGGAAGAGGTCAGCCTGCTGGAGGACATCGGCGAGTGGGCGACCGAGGTGACCGGCGGCTCCGTCGTCGCCGCGTCGATGCTGATCATGTGGATGTCGGCGATCCTCTCGGGCCTCTCGGGCTTCGTCGACAACATCCCCTACACCGCAACCGTGCTCCCGATCGTCGACGAGATGCGACACGGCCTCGACGGCCCGACGTCGCCGGACGTGCTGTGGTGGTCGCTGGCGATCGGGGCGGACATGGGCGGCAACCTCACCGTCGTCGCCGCCTCGGCCAACGTGCTCGTCGCCAACCTCGCCGCCCGCAACGGGCACAGGATCACGTTCATGGAGTTCTTCCGTTACGGCGCGATCACGACTGCTGGCACGATGACGACCTCCTCCGGCTACATCTGGCTGCGATACCTTGCCTTCTGACGGCGCGGGTGGCCCGGGCGGGAGCGGCGGCCTCGATGGCTGACGAGTTCGCCGCCCGCCGGCAGCGACTGATGCGGTCGATGCGCCCCCCGGGCGGCGGCTCGGCCGCGGTCTTTGCCGCCGGCCACGAGGCCCTGCGCAACGGCGACGTCCACTACCCGTTTCGCCAGACATCGACGTTCTACTACCTCACCGGCTTCGAGGAGCCGGACGCCGTCGCGGTGCTCCGTCCCGGCGCGGACGAGCCGTACACGCTCTTCGTGCGGCCCCGCGACCCGGCCACGGCCATCTGGGACGGCCCCCGTGCCGGCGTCGATGGCGCGATCGCCGATCACGGCGCGGACGCCGCCTACCCGATCGAAGAGCTGGACGCCCGCCTGCCCCGGCTGCTTGCCGGGGCAGGGTCGGTGTACTTTTCGATCGGCTCGGACGAGCAAGTCGGAGAGACTGTGACGGGCGCCGTGGAGCGCCGTCGCAGTGCGCCGAACGCGGTCCAGCAGGTCACCGATCCCTTCCCGCTGGTCGCCGCAATGCGGCTGCGCAAATCGGCGCAGGAGGTGCGGCTGCTTCAGCAAGCGGTCGACGTCACCGGCGCGGGGATCGCCGCCGCCATCGCCGCCACGCGGCCGGGCATGCATGAGTACGAGGTGAAGGCGGTGCTCGACGCCGAGTACCGTCGCCGCGGCGCCACGCACGACGGCTTCCCGGCGATCGTCGCCTCCGGCGCGAACTGCTGCGTGCTCCACTACCCGTTCGCCCGGGACCGCATCGAGAACGGCGACCTGCTGTTGATCGACACTGGCGCGGAGTGCGGCTATTACGGCGCGGACGTCACCCGCACGTTCCCGGCCAGCGGCCGCTTCACGCCCGCCCAGCGCGAGGTCTATCAGATCGTGCTCGATGCGCAGTCGGCAGCGATCGAGACGATCGAACCCGGCGTTGCCTTCGACGAGGTGCACGGCGCAGCGCTGCGGGTGCTGGTGGCGGGACTGCGTAGCCTGGGTGTGCTCTCCGGGCGCAGCGATCGCCTGATCCGCGACGACGCCTACCGGCCCTACTTCATGCACGGCACGTCGCACTGGCTCGGCCTCGACGTCCACGACGTCGGCAAATACCGCGACGGCGACGGCGCGGGCGGAGTCTCACCGACGGTGCTGCGGCCCGGCATGGTATTGACGGTGGAGCCGGGGCTCTACTTCGGCGCCGGCGCGCGCGCCCCGCGACGCCTCAAGGGCATCGGTGTGCGCATCGAGGACGACGTGCTGGTGACCCGCGGCGGGCGACGCAACCTCTCCGCTGCGATCCCGTCCGATCCCGACGAACTCGAAGCGATGGTCGGCAGTGCAACCTAGAGCGCAACCTATACGCAACCTGGAGGCTACCCGGGTCTATCAGAGCCGGGCTGCCCGACGGCTGCTGGGCGGCTGCTAGGCGACGGCCTGCAACCGCCTCGGAAGCGCGATGCTCGCGAAACGCAGGTGACCGGCGTCGCTGCGCTTCTTGCGCCAGCGGCCGTTCTTGTTGCGAGTACGCGGGATCAGCCCGCCCCCGGGCGCCCGCACGTGGGGCACACGTCCTGCTCGCCTGTCAGCCATGAGAACCTCCCCCGCCTGCACGGCGGCTGGGGAGATCGGGGGAACAGTAGCAACTGCGCATATGGTTTGGCAAGTGCGTAGTCGGGTGCGCGGTATTGTCCAAGGTCGAGAGCGTCGCCTAGTGCTTCGTCTTGTCGGGCTTACCGTACGTCTGCCCCTTCTTCGGGGTTGGGGGGAACGGCTCACCCCGCGTAACAGTCCGCTCTTTGCCAGTGTCGCCGCCGCGAGGGCCTTGAAGTCGGGTACTGTCCAGACTGCTTGGCTCGTTCGCCTGGCTTATGGCGTTCCGCCATCGTGGTCTCCAACAACTACCGCAGGACATAAGGTAACCCGCTGAGGCACCTGCGGACGCCCCGCCTCAGTTCAAATGGTGCAGGGGTCGCTCCGTTCTGTCAAGTTGATCTGCTAACACGCCTTGACATGTGTACCGTACGAGTTACAATCCCTCCCCCGCGAGCAATTACGCACGTGGGTATGCAGTTTATCGCAACAAGAGGTCCCCCACACCGCTTCACCCGTCTCGGGCTGACCGGGCTACAGGCCGACCCCCAGGAAGGCGCCACCATGCGCATCAACCGCCACTTCACCGCCATCGCCACCGCCACCGCGGCAGCCGCCAGCGACTCGAGCGAGCACGATCCATACGCCGGCGTCGCCTTCGAGGAGCGCGAGTCGCGCATCGTAAACCCGGACGGCTCCGTCGTGTTCGAGGCGTCCGGCATCGTCATGCCGGAGGGCTGGTCGCAGGTCGCCGTCGACATCATGGCGCAGAAGTACTTCCGCAAGGCCGGCGTGCCCGCCGTGCTGCGGCCCGTCGCCGAGGAGGGCGTACCGCAGTGGCTGTGGCGCATGGAGGCCGACCCGACGTCGGAGGAGACCGTCGGCGAGACCGACTCGCGGCATGTCTTCCGCCGCCTGGCCGGCACCTGGACCTACTGGGGCTGGAAGCACGGCTACTTCGACGGCGAGGATGACGCGCGCGCCTTCTACGACGAGCTCTGCCACATGCTCGCGACTCAGCGCGCCGCCCCTAACTCGCCGCAGTGGTTCAACGCCGGGCTGCACTGGGCGTACGGCATCGCCGGTCCGGCGCAGGGTCACTGGTTCGTACCGGCGGACGGCAGCGAGCCGCAGCGCTCCACCAGCGCCTACGAGCGCCCCCAGCCGCACGCCTGCTTCATCCAGTCCGTGAGCGACGATCTCGTCAACGAGGGCGGCATCATGGACCTCTGGACGCGCGAGGCGCGCATCTTCAAGTACGGCTCCGGCACCGGCTCCAACTTCTCCCGCATCCGCGGCGAGGACGAGGCACTCTCCGGCGGCGGCAAGTCCTCCGGCCTGATGTCGTTCCTCAAGATCGGCGACCGCGCCGCCGGGGCGATCAAGTCCGGCGGCACGACCCGACGCGCCGCCAAGATGGTGATCGTCGACGCCGATCACCCGGACGTCGAGCAGTTTATCGACTGGAAGGTGAGCGAGGAGCAGAAGGTCGCCTCGCTCGTCGCCGGGTCGCGCGTGATGCGCCGCCACCTGCGCGCCACCTTCGAGGCGACGGCGGACGGTTTCGACGTCACCAGCAACCGCCCGCTGCGACGCGCGCTCTCCCGCGCCCGTCGCGACGGCGTGGCGGAGTCCTACCTCCAGCGGGTGCTCCAGCTGGCCGCGCAGGGCGCAGCCCAGCTCGACTTCACGGAGTTCGACACCGACTGGCAGGGCGAGGCCTACCTCACCGTCTCCGGGCAGAATGCCAACAACTCCGTGCGCGTCACGGCCGATTTCCTGCGCGCGGTCAACGAGGACGCCGAGTGGAACCTGCTCCGCCGCACCGACGGCAGCGTCCATCGCACCGTCCGCGCCCGCGCGATCTGGGACCGCGTCGCCCGCGCCGCCTGGCAGTCGGCCGACCCCGGCGTGCAGTACGACACGACGATCAACGAATGGCACACGGCGCCGGCGCAGGGCCGCATCGAGGGCTCCAACCCCTGCTCCGAGTACATGTTCCTGGATGACACCGCCTGCAACCTCGCCTCGATCAACCTGCTGAAGTTCATCGACGACGACGTTCACAGCGAAGGCAGCTTCGACATCGTGGCCTACGAGCACGCGGCCAGGCTGTGGACGATCGTGCTCGAGATCTCGGTGCTGATGGCGCAGTTCCCCAGTCGCGAGATCGCGCGGCGCTCCTTCGACTACCGCACGCTGGGCCTCGGCTACGCCAACCTCGGCGCGATGCTGATGGTGCTGGGCATCCCCTACGACTCGCCGCAGGCGCTGGCCTGGACCGGCGCGCTGACGGCGATCCTCACCGGCGCCTCCTACAGCACCTCCGCGGAGATGGCGGGTGAGCTCGGCGCCTTCCCTCGCTACGAGCAGAACAGCGAGGCGATGCTGCGCGTGATCCGCAACCATCGGCGGGCGGCGCACGACGCGGCGGCCGCGGATTACGAGGGCCTCACCACCCTCCCCGCCCCGCTCGACGGCGAACATTGCCGGTCTGACTTGCTGGCGGCGGCTCGCTCCTCCTGGGACCGCGCGCTGGAGCTGGGCGAACGGCACGGCTACCGCAATGCCCAGGCAACGTTGATCGCGCCCACCGGCACGATCGGGCTGCTGATGGATTGCGACACCACCGGCGTGGAGCCGGACTTCGCGCTCGTGAAGTTCAAGAAGCTGGCCGGCGGGGGCTACTTCCGCATCATCAACGACTCCGTGCCTGTCGCCCTGCGGCGGCTGGGCTACTCGCGTCAGCAGACCGAGGAGATCGTCGAGTACTGCGCCGGTTCCGGGCGGCTGGAGGGCGCGCCGCACATCAACCGCATGACCCTCTCGCAGCGCGGCTTCACCCAGCCGGCGCTCGATGCCATCGAGCGGGCGCTCACCACGGCCTTCCACATCTCCTTCGCCTTCAACCGCTATGTGCTGGGCGACGAGTTCTGTCGGGACGCGCTGGGACTGAGCGACGAGCAGCTCGACGACCCGGGGTTCGACCTGCTGGCCTCGCTCGGCTTCGACCGCGAGCAGATCGAGGAGGTCAACGACCACATCCTCGGCCGCATGACGGTCGAGCGCGCCCCGCACCTGCGGGAGGAGCACTACGCGGTGTTCGACTGCGCGACGAAGTGCGGCAAGTACGGCGAGCGTTTCATCGCGCCGATGGCCCACGTGCGCATCATGTCGGCGGCGCAGCCGTTCCTCTCCGGCGCGATCAGCAAGACCATCAACATGCCGGGCGAGGCCACCATCGATGAGGTGCGCGGCGTCTACGACGCCGCCGCCGCCGGCATGGTGAAGGCGCTGGCGCTCTACCGTGACGGCTCCAAGCTCTCGCAGCCGCTTGCCACCGCGGTCAACGACGACCTCAGCGATGAGGAAGCGGAGCTGCTGGACGAGGGCATCGACCGGGCGGCCGGGGCAGCCGGAGGCAGCGACCACCCGGCCGTCGCCGAGGCGGAGCGCGTCATCCGCGCGCTGCCCGTGGCGGAGCAGACGCAGCTACTGCGACTCTTCAGCGCCGCCGCGGAAGCAGCCGAGACGACCGACGACCGACGGCGGCTGCCGGCCCGCCGCAACGGCTACGGGCAGAAGGCGCGCGTCGGCGGGCACGCCATCTACCTCCACACGGGGGAATTCGAGGACGGCCAGCTGGGCGAGATCTTCGTCTCGATGGCGAAGGACGGCGCGGCATTCCGTTCGCTGATGAACTGCTTCGCGATCGCCGTCTCGATCGGCCTCCAGCACGGCGTGCCGCTGGACGCCTTCGTCGACTCGTTCGTCTTCACGAAGTTCGAGCCGAACGGCCTGGTCACCGGCCACGGCCGCATCCAGATGGCGACATCGATCATCGATTACGTCTTCCGCGAACTGGCCGTCTCCTACCTTGGCCGCGACGACCTGGCCCACGTCGGCCCGGTTGACCTCAACGACGGCGAGACGGCGGAGGCGGCCGCGGATGCCTTCTCGATGTCGCCCGGCGTCGAGGAGCCGGCCGAGGGCGACGGCGCGGTCGAGACGGCCACCGCCGCCCCGGCCGCCCTGCCCGACCCGATACCGGCCGACGCGGTCGTGGAGGTCACCTCGACCGGCGCGGTTCCGACGGTGCAGCCCGCATCACAGCCCGCGCCCGCGCCCGCGGCGGTACCGGTGATCGCGACCGCAACCGCGCCAGCAAGCGGCACAGCGACATCTGCGGCGGCGCCCGCGCCAGCCTCCCAGGGCTCGCCCGCCACCGGCTCCATCAACTCGGCGGAGATGGCCCGCCAGCGCGGCTTCGAGGGCGACCCGTGCAACGAGTGCGGCCAGATGATGATGGTGCGCAACGGCACCTGCCTGAAGTGCGTGAACTGCGGCGCCACCAGCGGGTGCAGCTAGGGGGAATCAGATGCATGAAGTCAGAATCATCGGGCGTCGTGGGCGCGCCACCCGGGAGATGCGGGCGCGACCGTGGGGCGGACGAGTCTGCGGCTACGAACTCCTACCGCTGCCGAGCGAACCCCCGCTGAGCATGCCCACAAGCTCGGCCCGACTCACACTCCAGTTCCCGGACGGGGAGCGGAGTGCTCTGGTCCTCGACGGGGCGGCGGCACGTTAGACGCGTTGTGCAACTAGGTCGGCGGCAACAAGTTCGAACTGCCGCCGCCCTCGCTTAGTCGTCAGATAGGGCGCTAAGAGCGTCGCCAACGAGTCTCTCGAGAGCGTGGCCCCGAATGCGGGCTGGCGCTTTGACCAACTTCGCGAACTCTGGGTCGCCGCTCTGACCAAGCGCGTCCCCGAGCCTATCGGCGAGCTCGTCAAGCATCTTCTAATAGCTCGGGTCCGGGAGGTGCGCAAACCCATATTCTGACTGTTCCAGCTGGTCGAAGAAGAACTCTCGAACCGCTGACAGCTCGTTACCGACTTCATGATCCCGCCCGTACCGAGCAGTGAGGTACCCGTCGACATGCGCAAACAGCGTCGACGCAAGACTGCCCTGGAGGGACGCCCTTGCCGCATCTCCTCCTTGAACGAACGCGAAC
>JASLOV010000108.1 GCA_030745285.1 Dehalococcoidia bacterium
GAACGAGACCTCCGCGCCTTCGACCTGCGCCGTCGAGCTGCCGCGCGCCTGCCGCACCCCCTCGATCAGCTGGTTCATGCCCTGCATGTACGCCTCGGAGAGGTGTCCGCCCGAGGTATTGACCGGCAGTCCGCCGTCCGGCCAGGCGATCTCGCCCGCCTCCGCAAAGGGGCCGCCCTCCCCCGTCGCGCAGAAGCCGTAGTCCTCCAGCGCGAAGAGCACGAAGGGTGCGAAGTGGTCGTAGATCTGCGCCACGTCAACGTCCTGCGGGCCAAGCCCGGCCATCGAGAAGAGCCGGGGCGCCGTCAACACGGCGGCGGTGTCGATGTAGTCGGGGCCGCCGAGCGCGCCCTGCACGGCAGCGCGAATCAGTGCCGGCGGCTGGCGCAGGTCGCGCGCTCGCTCCGCCGAAGTCAGCACCAGCGCGCCGCCCCCGTCCGTCTCCAGGCAGCAGTCGAAGAGGTGGAAGGGCTCGACGACAAAGCGCGAGTTCTGGTGGTCGTCCAGCGTCAGCGGCGTCCCGTAGAACGTCGCGCGCGGGTTGCGGTTGGCATGGGCGCGCTCGGCGACGGCCACCATGCCGAAGTGGCGGCTGGTGGTGCCGTGCTCGTGCATGCGGCGTCGCGCGGTCATCGCCAGCATGTGCTGCGGGGTGAGGATGCCGAAGGGCTCGCTGAACTGCCCGCCGCCGCGGCCACCGCGGCCGGTAACGTCGCCGCGGCCGTAGCGGCGGCCGGACCGGCCGTTCACGCCGCGGTAAATCACGACGACGTTCGCCAGTCCGGCCACGATCGCCGCCGAGGCGCTGGCGACCAGCGCCGCGCCGACGTTCCCGGCCTGGCTGATCTCGCCGAAGAACGCAAGATCGGGGATGCCCAGGTTAGACGCCACCTCGACCTCGGGCGACGTGTCCACCGACCAGCGCATCAGCCCGTCAACCTCGTGCCGCTCGATCCCGGCGTCCTCGAGAGCGGCCGTGATCGCCTGCAGCGTGAGCTGCAGCTCGGTGCGCCCGGACTCGCGCGAGTAGTCGGTCTCGCCGATGCCGGCAATCGCCACGCGGTCGCGCAGGGTCATAGCTGCGGGATCCCTTCGCCGCACTCTCGGCGCATCGTAAGGTGCGAGCGAGGTGTGTGCGATATCGCTCTCCATCACCTTCGTCACCCACTCCGCCTGCCTCGGCACCACGAGCGGGCCCCTGGGGGCTAGCCTCGGTACCGAATTCACGCCAGGCAACCTTGAACAGGCACCGACGCATTGACACTATTCCGCGCCGCTATTCTCGACGCCCAATCGAGTATTCTTGGCGTATAATGACATGCGTGATTGATGAGGATCAGACCGGTATTCCATGCCACGAGCCGTGAATTACTCGGTGAGCATCCTGGCTGTGCTGCTCGTCGCTTGCTCATCGCCTACGGCGGAGCCCGACGCGGCCCCGCCGGCCGCGACGTCGGCTGCGGCATCGGCAACGGCGGTTGGCGCGACGGCGGCCACCGCAGCCACGCCCCACTCCGCGAAATCCGCAACGCCGGCAAGCTCACCGACATCGGCTGCGGCAACGGCTGCCCCGGCTACACCGGAACCCTCGCCAACCATCTTGGTCCCGAGCAACTCAGGGGGTCCGAAGACCCCTGACCCGCTGGCCGCCTTCTGCGCAGTCGAGCGTAACGGCGTCACGGGGTTTGTCCGAAGTTCACGGCTCATCACCGGATTCTTCGACGAAGGCGGTGGGCCCATCTGCCAGCCCGGCGTCCTCGGGTTCGTCACGCACCTTGGTGCAGATCCTGACTCGACCATCGCCGTCGGCACATTCGTACAGCGCTGCGTCCAACAAACTGAAGATGGATTGATCGTCTCGATCGGTGCCATCTGTGCCGACACAGTGTCGGTCCGCGATCTCGTGACCTCCTCTCCGGAGCAGCCGCGCCCGCCGCTGAGCGACGGCGACCTGATCCCCCTGTGCCGTACGACCGGATCTCCAAACTGGGAGATCGTGGTCGGGCCGCCATGCACGTTCTTTGACCAGCCGCTGGCGATCATCCGGAGCGCATCCTCTATCGAGCGAAGGAGCGACTGCTTCGAGGCGGTAGCGTTTAGCCGAGGACTGCTGGAGCCGTATGAACGATTGATACCGGCGCTCACTCAGCTCGCACAGTGGTCCTCCCCGGACGCGGCAACCCGCGACAGCGGGTTCGTCGAAATCCTGACCGTCCTCACGAGCGAACTGGAGGCGGTGCGCGAGGAACTCGCCGCCGTCAAGCCGTCGGAACGCCTGGTGCAGGTCTACGCGGCGGGCGCGCAGCGCCGGCTTGAGCAAGGCTCTCAGTCCCGGCCGACCGCGACCGCGGTCAATCAGGACATCGTGCAGCAGCTGTCCGACCTGCTCTCGGCCGTCGAGACCAGTCCGCCCTCATTGCCGCACTTCGAAGGGATACTCGTCCTGTGGGAAGAGGCCTCGGTGGCACACAGTCGCTTCGGCTCGGGGCACTGCGTCGGGTAACTGTCAGGCTCACAGCGCGTTTCCGTCAGTCGGGACACCGCACGGCACGCGCACCTCAACGCCCGGCCCCGGTGGGCGCAACGCCCCACCGGGCTGCTCTGGGGCGATGCCGCTCTTCATCACCTTCGTCACCTACGCCACAGCCTCGACAACGAGGGCGGCATCGCGTCCGGCCACTCCAACCCGGAACTCTCGCCGCTGGGCCGCGAGCAAGCCCGTGCGCCGGCCGAGCATCTGCGCGGGGACGGCTTCGCAGCGGTCTACTCCTCGGACCAGCAACGGGCCGCGGAGACGGCGCGCATCGCCTTCGGGGACCGCGAGATTCCGCTGGTGCAGGACCGGCGGCTGCGGGGGTGCGACTACGGGGAGCTGACGCGGGCGTCGCGAGCGGAGGTCGCCGCGGCCCGGCCCCGCTCATCGAGCGGCCCTTCCCCGGTGGCGAGAGCCACCGCCAGGTCGCCGCTCGCGGTCGTCATCAGCGGTGCGTCCACGAACCGGTCCGTAGCGGCACGGTCGCAGTCGTTCCCCGCTAGCGGCCTCGCGAGACGTTCGAGAGCGGGGCGCGCAGCACCTTCAGCGCCCGCTGCGCTCGCATCGCCCAAGGCGCGATGCGCAGCAACCGCCCCGCCTTGTGGTCGTCAAGCGCTGC
>JASLOV010000109.1 GCA_030745285.1 Dehalococcoidia bacterium
CCGACAACGCTGACCCGCGGTCCCGCTCACGCGCCGTCAAGGCGCTGACGCCCACTGTCGCCGCCATCGTCGACCCGGTCGTGCGCTCCCACTACGTGCAACGCCTGGCCCGGCTGGGGCAGGTCGACGAGCGCGTGATCATCTCGCGCTTCTCGCAGCGCTCGCAGGCGGGCGACCCGCCCACCCACGCGCCGGTCGCCTCGAAGAGCGAGGTGCGCCGCGCGCGGGGGCCGGCGGCCGACGTGCTCGACGGCGAGTCGCAGCTGCTGCAACTGCTGCTGCGCCGCCATGACGCCCGCGCACCCGGCATGGAGATCGACCCCGACACCTTCGAGGAGAGCGTGAATCGCGCGCTCTTCGCCGCGTGGCTCGAAATGGACGACCTCGACGAGCGTGTCGATCAGCTCGAAGAGGACGTGCGCGACCGGCTGGCGATGCTGCTCGAGCGGCCGGCCGAGTGGTTGGATCCGCTCTACCTTGAGAATCGTTATGTCGAGGGGATGGTCCGCCAGATGGCGGCCGAGTTGCGTCTGCGCCGCGCCAGCGCGCGGCTGCGACCGGCGGCCGTCGAGCAGGCTCACGAGGTGCGGACCTTCCGCACCGCCGAGGCCGAAGGCGGAGCGACCGTCCTGCGGGCGGCTGCGCAGGCCACCGTCGACGGCCCCGTCCTGGCCGAAGCCGCAAACGAGGCAGCGGAGCTGGCGGCCGAATTCGCAGAAGTATCCGAGCGTCAGCGAGCGTTGACGCGTGAGTATCAAACGTTCAGAGGACAGCGAACCCCGGACGGGGACGTTGATCCGGTGCACCAGGGGGAGGACGACGAATGACGCAGACGTTTGAGGAGACCAGCCTCGACACGGGCATGGAAGAGCTGCTGAACAAGGGCCGGCGCCGGGGCCACGTGAGCGCCGAGGACGTGCTCGCGGCCATCCCGGAGGCCGAGCAGAACAAGGAGCGGCTCTCCTCCATCATCGCCACGCTCGGTGAGAACAACATCACCGTACGTATCGACGCCGTGGACGACCGCGAGGCCAGCGCCGTCGTCGACGCCGCGCGCCGCATCGCCGACGAGGCGGCCGGCATCGATGACCCGGTGCGAATGTACCTGCGCGAAATCGGCAAGGTGCCGCTGCTCAACGCCGCCGACGAGAAGCGTCTCGCCAAGGCGATGGAAGAGCAGATCTGGGTGAACAATGTCCGTGCGGAGTTCGAGGAGGACCAGGGCCGTGAGCCGACCTACGGCGAGGTGTTCTCCGGCCTGTTGCGCCAGTTCCACCAGCAGCGCCCGATCTACCAGGCCGTCACCAAGAAACTGAAGCTCCCCCGGCAGTCGGTCTCGGACCGCTTCGAGGACGAGACGTTCCGCTCCACGATCGACTACGAGCTGGACGAGGCGATGGACCGCTCTCTGCGGCGCTCGCAGAGGTTCGACGAAGAAGAGTCCAAGCGTGCACTCTTCGACCTCTCGATCGTGACGCACGTGATCAGCCCGAAGCACAGCCGCTGGGCGGCGGCGACCACCGGCACCGAGTCGAAGCTGTTCCCGCCTCCGAAGGCGCTGGCGGCGAAACTGGACAAGGCCCACGGCTCCGCCATGCGCTACTACTTCGACAAGATCGAGTACGACGGCCGGCGCTCGGAGCGCCAGCTGACAGAGGCCAACCTCCGCCTCGTCGTCTCGGTGGCGAAGAAGTACATCGGCCGCGGAATGTCGCTGCTCGACCTGATCCAGGAAGGCAACATCGGCCTGATCCGGGCCGTCGAGAAGTTCGACTACCGCAAGGGCTACAAGTTCTCGACCTACGCGACGTGGTGGATCCGCCAGGCCATCACCCGCGCCATCGCGGACCAGGCGCGGACGATCCGCATCCCCGTACACATGGTGGAGACGATCAACAAGCTCGTCCGCATCCAGCGCCGGCTCGTGCAGGAGTTCGGCCGCGAGCCGACCTCAGAGGAGATCGGCAAGGAGTTGGAGATGGCGCCGGAACGGGTCCGGGAGATCACCAAGATCTCTCAGGAGCCCGTCTCGCTGGAGACGCCGATCGGCGAGGAGGAAGACTCCCACCTCGGCGACTTCATCCCCGACGATGGCGCCCTGAAGCCGGACGATGCGGCCTCGCACCAGCTGTTGAAGGAGCAGGTCGGCGACGTGCTCTCCTCGCTCACGCCACGCGAGCGCAAGGTGCTGGAGCTGCGGTTCGGGCTGGAGGACGGCCGCTCGCGTACGCTGGAAGAGGTCGGCCGCGAGTTCAGCGTGACTCGCGAACGCATCCGCCAGATCGAGGCGAAGGCGCTGCGCAAGTTGCGCCACCCGACCCGATCGAAGAAGCTCCGCGACTACCTCGACTAGCCAGCCGTCCGGCGAGCGGACAGGCCAGACAACCGGCGAGAAGACCGCCACCAGCGGAAGGACCGAGCGTGCCAATCTACGAATTCCAGTGCACAAAGAAGCACAGCTTTGAACTGATGCAGTCGCTCTCCAAGCGTACGGCCACGGCCAAGTGCCCGACCTGCGGTGGTCGCGGCAAGAAGCAACTCTCCACCTTCGCTATCGTCGCTGGAGCGGATTCCGGCATGCCGGACATGGGTGACATGGGTGACATGGGTGACATGGGTGACATGGGTGACATGGGTGGCATGGGTGGCATGCCCGGAATGCCCGATATGGGTGGCATGGACATGGGCGGCGACGACTTCGACTTCTAAGCCGTCCCTGCCAGCGGGACGGCGCGAGCTTACGAGGCGCCTTCCGCGTCCGCGGGCAGGAGCGCGGGCGGGCCCTCGTCGCCCCGCCCGGCGCGGTAATCGAGCCACAGCAGGTAGCCGTAGCCGATCGCCGCCAGTACCGCTCCCTGCGCGATCGTGATCGCGCCGACGCCGAGCGTAACATCGAACCAGAACCCCTGCGGGAACATCTGGATCAGGTGGTCCGTCCGCGGATTGAGCTGCCAGAAATCGTTGCTGAACGAGAGCAGATGGAACTGCTCGAAGAGGTCGTCGAACCCGACAACCACGGCGCCGGCGGCCATCGCCAGCAGCCCGGCCGTCGCGATCCCGGCCGCGATCGACTGACGGGCCAGCTGGCGCATTGAGCGCTCGCGGCTCCAGAGGAAGACGGCGGCGACGTAGCCCACGACATAGACGAACGCCACTTCCTGCACGCGGAAGACGACGCGGAACAGCGCCTTCACGTCGCGCATGTGTTCCACCTCGCGCGGGTTGAACAGCGCCTGCTCCACGCGGTCGATCGTCACCCGCGTCGTCAGCAGCGGCTCATCGTTGCCGAAGTAGGCAACGATCTCGCGGGCCGCGCGGTCGAGCTGGGCGCGGTCGACGCCCGAGCGCCCAACGGCGTCGTACTGGTTGAACGAGTACTCGTAGACGCGCGGCTCCATGGCCGCCACGCGGACGTTGCTCAGCACGAGGAAGACGGGTACCGCGAGAACGAACAGCGCCATCGCAACCCAGCGAGCGATCATGTGACGATTGTACCGCTGGCCCGCTGGACCGCTGAACTGCTGCGCCGCCTTCGCTCCGCCGAATCGATCGGCAACCTCGTCACCTTCAAGCCAGGCGGCCAGGAACCGGACCGGGGCACACTCGGAAGGGAGTCCGCGGCGTGCTGGGACCGGAGCCGAGGCGTTTCCGAGGCACAGTAGAAAATCCTGCGCCCGTGATACACTCCCGCCCAGACGCAGCATCAGCATCAGGGGGCAATATGGCCAGTGAGACTTCAGTCGTTACCCCGGAGCGCTTCAGTACCGGGCTCGACAGCTACGACGCCTGGATCGAGGCCATTCCGGAGCGACCGGACCGGTTCCACACACACTACGAGGAGTACGAGCCGGACGCCGACGATGTCGCGGCGGTGAAGAAGCTCGTCGACGAGCACGGCGTGAAGGTGCTCACCATCGGCGAGCACTGGTGCCCGGATGTCTGGCGCGGCCTGCCCGTCATGGCGAAGGTGGCCGAGGCCACCGGCATGGAGCATCGCATCTTCTTCCGCGACCAGAACAAGGACATCATGTCCGAGTTCCTGAAGGACGGTGAGTTCGAGTCGATCCCGGCCATGGTCTTCTACGACAAGTACCACAACTACCTGGGCCACTGGATCGAGCGTCCAGACATCGCCAATCAGGAGATGGACGAGATCCGCCAGCGCGTGATGCCGAACGGCCCGCCGCCCGAGGGTCCCGAGCGCGACGAGGTGATGAAGCGGTACCGCTCCGAGATGAACGAGCGCGCCGGCGAGTGGCGTCACCAGTCGCTGCGGGACTGGCGCGCGATGCTCGAGGAGAAGCTCGGTTAACGACCTTCCCGCGGAGACCGAGACGGCCGCCCGATGGGCGGCCGTTCTCATTTCAGATTGGGTTGGGGCCGGTGCCCCTTACCGCGTCGCCGGTTCCTCGGTCGTGCGGCCACCGGCCGGGCGTGTGCTCGGCGGTGCGGCCTCGGCGGGGGCTTCGCCGCGGTCGCCGCTACCGGCATCGGCATCGAACTCCAGCCGCGCCGCGCTGCGCACCGGCTCGCGCGGGGTCGCGCAGTAGGGGCAGTGTCGCCAGGCGTGGGTGAGCAGGCGGCCGCAGTCGTGGCAGGCCTCCTTCAAGGAGGTGCTGCAGTGGGGGCAGACCTGGAAGTCGTCCTGCACCGGCCGCCGGCAGGTGGGGCAGGCCGAGACGGAATGCAGCTCGGAGAGGATCGCCTCCTGCTCCAGCTGGCGGTCGTATGCCTGTTGCAGCGTCGATGTCGGGCGCAGCACCAGGTACAGCGGAATGCCGACCAGCGGCAGCACGGTCACCAGCGCCACGCCGACGAGGTGCGAGAACAGGTCGCGACTGCGGCTGCGGATATCGCGGTACGCCCACAGGATCGTCGTGGCCCAGATCAGACCGAAATAGACGATCGCAACGGCGGCGACAATCGTGACGGTGGCTTGAAGATCGCCGCCAGGCCAGCCGATCAGGAACACGCGGATATCCAGCTTCGCCCCACCGAAAACGCACCCGCCACTCTGACTTCAGACCCCGCGATCTCAGCCTATCATGGGGCATTGCCGTGGTCGTCGCGACCACGCAAACACCACCGAGCGTGCGCCTGCGGCGGTTGTCGATACAATCGCCTCAGAGCTCCTCCCCCTGAAGCTGCGGCGAATGACCCCAATGACCACCGTTGACCTCCTGAACCCCGCTCAACGCCGCGCCGTCGAGGTGCCCGGCGGCGCGTTGCTGATCCTGGCCGGCCCGGGCTCCGGCAAGACGCGCGTGATCGCCCATCGCATCGCCCACCTGGTGCGGGATCGGTCCGTCCCCCCGTGGCGCATCCTTGCCGTCACCTTCACGAACAAGGCCGCAAGAGAGATGCGCGAACGCGTCGACGGGCTGCTGGGCCTCGCCGCCGATGAACTCGCGCTCGGCACCTTCCACAGCATCTGCACTCGCATTCTGCGCCGCGACGGCAAGGAGATCGGGCTCCCCTCCGACTTCGTGATCTTTGACCGCGACGACCAGCTCTCGCTGGTGCGCCGCATCGAGCGCGGCCAGCGCATCGACCCCAAGCGCTTCGCCCCCGGCGCCGTGCTCTCCGCCATCTCCACGGCGAAGAACGAGCAGCGCGATGTCGCCGCCTACCAGCGCGATGTCGGCTCCTACTTCGAGGAGATCGTCGCTCGTGTGTTCGAGGCCTACGAACAGCAGCTCCAGCGCAACGTCGCCGTCGACTTCGACGACCTGCTCGGCAAGGTGCTCGCGCTCTTCAACCGCGCGCCGGAGGTGCGGGATCGCTACGCCGAGCGCTACCTGCATGTCCTGATCGACGAGTTCCAGGACACCAACATCGTCCAGTACCAGCTCGCGCAGGAGCTGGCCTCCCAACACGGCAACATCACCGCCGTGGGCGACCCCGACCAGTCGATCTACTCGTGGCGCGCCGCCGACGTGCGCAACCTCACCAACTTCCAGCGCCACTTCTCCGGCACCGACGTCGTGCTGCTGGAGCAGAACTACCGCTCCACCGGCAACATCCTCGGCGCCGCCAGCGCGGTGATCGACCGCGCCGACGGCCGCCACGAGAAGACGCTGTGGACGGAGAACCCCGACGGCGACCTGATCCACGAACACGAGGCGCGGACGGCCGAGGAAGAGGCGCTGTTCGTCGCCACGCAGATCCAGGCCGCGTTGCGCGGCCCCGATCGGTCACCCAACGACTTCGCGCTGATGTACCGCACCAACGCCCAGTCGCGGGCGCTGGAGGAGGCGTTTCTCTACCTCTCGATCCCCTACCGCGTCGTCGGCGGCACGCGCTTCTACGACCGTCGAGAGGTGCGCGACCAGCTCGCCTATCTGCGGCTGATCTACAACTCATCGGACAGCGTCGCCTTCCAGCGTGTGGTCAACGTCCCGCCGCGCGGCATCGGAGCGCGCACAGTCGCCAACATCACCGCCGCCTCGGAGCAGCTCGCCATCTCGCCGCTGGCCGTCGCGGCCCGCATGGCGCGCGGTGACGATGACCCGGCGATCCCCGAGGTTCGCGCCAACATCCGCCAGGCGCTCGTCTCCTTCGTCGAGCAGATCGACCGGCTAACGGCGATGGTCGAAGGGCTGCCGGTGGCGCGGCTGCTGGAGGAGATCGTCCGCACCACCGGCTACTACGACTACCTCCATCGCTCTGACGAGGCGCATGCCGAGACCCGCTGGGAGAACGTCGAGGAACTGATTGCGGTTGCCGACCAGTACCAGGATCTGCAGGGCGAACACTCGCTGGCTTCGTTCCTGGAGGAGGTCGCGCTCGTCGCCGACGTCGACGACACGGTGGGCGATGAGCCGGACGCCGTCACGTTGACCACGCTGCACGCCGCCAAGGGCCTCGAGTTCCCCGTCGTCTTCCTCATCGGGCTCGAGGAGGGGATGCTGCCCCACGTACGCTCGCTCGACGACCCGACCCAGCTGGAAGAGGAGCGGCGCATCTGCTACGTCGGCATGACGCGGGCGCAGGAGCAGCTCTACCTGCTGCACGCGGCCAGCCGCTTCCACCAGGGAATGCTGCGCCGCAGTACGCGCTCGCGCTTCCTGGACGACATTCCGCTGAGGCTGCTCTCGACGCCACAGGAAAGCCCCGCCAGCGACCTCAGCGCGCGCGAACGCCGGGCGGCCATGGCGACGCGATGGGGGCTGGTCGACGACATCGACGAAGGCTCGTCCGAACCGGCCTTTGAGCCCGGAGCGCGAGTCCTCCACAACAAGTTCGGGCGCGGCGTCGTGATCGCCTGCGAGATCGTCCCCGGCGACCAACAGGTCACCGTGGCGTTTGAGGCG
>JASLOV010000110.1 GCA_030745285.1 Dehalococcoidia bacterium
GCCGCTGCCGACGGTCACCTTCCCGGGCGACCTCACGCTGCACTACGGCAACACGGAGGTGCAGCTGCTGTACGGCGGTCCCGCCCACACCACGGGCGATGTGATGGTCTACTTCCCAGCCTCGAAGCTGCTCTTCGCCGGCGACCTCGCCTTCTACTACGCGACGCCGCTGTGCCGGGGCGACATGGCGAACTGGATTCGCATCATCGACCGCCTGGACGACATCGAGATCGAACTCGTCGTCCCCGGCCACGGCCCTCCCGGCGACCTGACGGCAATGGCGGACCAGCGCGAATACCTCGATTTCATGCTGACGAAGACCCGCGCCGCGTTCGACGACGGAATGACCCAGGAGCAGGCCGCCGCCGCCATCGACCTCGGCCAGTGGGGCACGTGGCCGGAGTCCGAGCGCAAGGAGATGAACATCGCCACGCTCTACAGCACGTTTGCCGCGGAGGGCTAGCCCCGAGACCTCCCAGCTAGTCGATCGGTGGGCGCACGCCGGCCGCGTCGAAGCGGCGCTCGAGCGCCATGCCGAGGCGGATCAGGGTCTCCTCGCCGTAGAGCCGTCCGACGAGCGTGACCGAATGCGGCTTGCCGTCGACGACGGCCACCCGCAGCGTCAGCGTCGGGTGGCCGGTGTAGTTCGTGAGCGCGACGAAATCGTTCCAGCGGCCGGGTGTGAGCACGGCGTCGAAGCCGTCGAGCCCGCGGTCGAGGTCGCGCATCAGCCGCCCGCGCAGCCGCGTCGCCTGCACGTACCCGACGGCGGGGACCATGCGGGCCGTGCGGAACAGGTTCGGCCACGCGTTGGCGGACTGCCGCACCATCAGGTCGTCGCGGTCCGAGCGCGTGAGTTCGTCGAAGGCGGCGGCCGTCTCGACGGCGACGATCGGACGTAGCGTACGCTGACTGACGGCCGGCAGGCGGATCGGGGCGGCGTCGACGCCGGACTTCCTCAGTTCGTCCAGTGCCTGCCGGTCGGTCGACGCGGTGTCGCGCCCACGGAAGTCAGGAGCGACGTAGCCGACGCGCAGCCGGCGCAGCCGCCGCGTCGCATCGAAGTTGAAGGGCATGTCGATGGCGCAGTTGTCCTCGCCATCGGCCCCGTTGAGGGCGTCGAGCACGAGCGCGGTGTCTTCGACGGCGCGGGTCATCGGGCCGATCTTGTCCATCGTCCAGGCCAGCGCCATTGCGCCCGTCCGGGGCACGCGGCCGAAGGTCGGGCGCAACCCGGTCACGCCGCAGCGTGTCGAGGGCGAAACGATCGAGCCCATCGTCTCCGTACCGAGCGCGAAGCCGACCAGGCCTGCCGCGACCGCCGCGGCGGAGCCGGCGCTGGAGCCGCTGGAACCCCGGCGGCGGTCCCACGGGCTGCGCGTCTTCGCGCCGAACCAGACGTCGCCGTTGGCGAGCGCGCCGAGCGAGAGCTTCGCCACCAGCACCGCGCCCGCTTGGTGCAGGCGCTCCACGACCGTCGCGTCGCGTCGTGCGACACGGTCCTTGTAAGGCACGGCCCCCCACGTCGTGCGTACCCCCTTCGTGTCCAGCAGGTCCTTCGCTCCCCAGGGGATGCCGTGCAGCGGCCCGCGGTAGTACCCGTCAGCGGTCTCGCGGTCGGCGCGACGGGCGGCGGCGAGCGCCTGCCGCTCCATCAGCGTGATCACGCAGTGCAGCTTCGTGTCGTGCCGCTTCAGTCGCTCGATGTAGATGCGGGTGAGCCGCTCGCTGCTGAGCCGCCGCGACTCGATCCAGCGCGAGAGCACCGTGACCGGCGCAAAGGCGATGTCGATGTCGTCGTCGGGCAGGCGGGGCAGACGTCCGCGGCTACGGACGAGCGGGCGCTGCTCGGTCTCGAAGGTCATGTCCGGCAGCCGCGGGTCGAAGCCGCCGCCGGGCGCCTCGCCGTTCTCCAGGGCGGCGTCGCGTGCCTTGCGGAAGCCGTCGAGGAAGCGGCGATACGACGTTGCCGCGGTGCGTCGTTCGGCCGGCGTGAAGCGCAGATCGGCGAACTTCTCCGCCTCGGCCAGCGTGCGCGGGGTGACCGCTCTGCTTGATGCCATCATGTGCCTCCTCGATTCCCGCGGTCCCCGCCGTCCGGGCGGGGAGGGCGAATCTACTACCATCGACGCGGGCGCGTGTGCCATGCTTTCGCGGCCACCGAACCGACCGCCGATCTGGGGACCCGCATGCCACACGCCGACAACCTGCCGTTCCGTTCACGCCGGCCGTCGATCGTGGCGAAGGGCGGCATGGTCGCCACCACCCAGCCGCTGGCGGCGCAGGCCGGCGTCGACATCCTCCGCGCCGGCGGCAACGCCGCCGACGCCGCCGTCGCCACCGCCGCCGCGCTGGCGGTCACGGAGCCCACCTCGACAGGGCTCGGCGGCGACTGCTTCGCCCTCTTCCACGACGCATCGTCGAAGACCGTGCAGGCCGTCAACGGCAGCGGCCGCGCGCCGGCGGTGCTCACCATCGACCTGCTGGCCGAGCGCGGCATCTCCGGCAGCTTCATGGGCGGTGGGCCGGAGGTGCGCCCCCACCTGGTGACGGTACCGGGCACGACGGCGGGCTGGGCGGACACCATCGAGCGCCACGGCCGCATGACGCTGGCGGACGTGCTGCAACCGGCGATCCGGCTCGCCGAGGAGGGCTTCCCGGTCTCGCCGTTGATCGCGGTTTACTGGGACGAGCAAATGCCCCTGCTGGAGGCCGGCCCGCACGGCGACGAGTTGATGATCGACGGCCATGCGCCCCGCCCCGGCGAGATCTGGCGCAACCCCGGCGTCGCCGCGGCGCTGCGATTGATCGCCGAGGGCGGCCCGGCGGCCTTCTACGGCGGAGAGCCCGGCCGCGCCATCGTCGAGGTGCTCGAGAGCCTGGGCGGGGTGATGACGCTCGACGACCTCGCGCGCCACCACAGCACCTTCGACGCGCCGATCAGCACGACCTACCGCGGCATGACGGTGTACGAGTGTCCGCCGAACGGGCAGGGCCTGACCGTGCTGCTCGCACTGAACATCCTCGAGGGCTTCGACATCGCCGCGATGGACCGGGATTCACCGCAGTACTGGCATACGCTGATCGAGGCGCTGCGGCTGGGCTTCGCCGACTCGCGCTGGTTCGTCGCCGACCCCGCCGTCACCGACGTGCCCGTGCGGGCGCTGCTCTCGGCCGAGTACGCGGAACGCCGTCGTGCGCTCTTCGACCCGGCCGCGGCGAACGCGGCCCACGAGCATGGCGCGGTCGCGGCAAGCCCGGCGCAGCCGGCGCCGGTCGCGGGCGGATCGGACACCGTCTACCTCACCGCCGTCGACGGCGAAGGTAACGCCTGCAGCTTCATCAACAGCAACTACGCCGGATTCGGCACCGGTATCGTGCCGCGGGGCTGGGGATTCTCGATGCAGAACCGTGGCGCAGGGTTCTCGCTCGACCGCGACCATCCGAACGCGCTGGAGGGCGGGAAACGGCCGTACCACACCATCATCCCGGCGATGACGACCTACGAGGACGGCACGCTGCACGCCAGCTTCGGCGTGAAGGGCGGCTTCATGCAGCCGCCCGGCCACGTGCTGGTGCTGTCGAACATGCTCGACCGCGGCATGACGCCGCAGGAGGCGCTCGATGCGCCGCGGTTCGCCCTGCAGCCGGGTGACGCCGCGGGCTCGGTGTTGCTGGAGACGGGCATCCCGGTCGAGACGATGAGCGCGCTGGCGGCGATCGGCCACGATGTCGTGCCCTCGACCAACCGCTTCGCCTTCGGTACCGGCCACGCCATCGTGCGCGACCGGGAGTCAGGCGTGCTGTGGGGTGGCGCGGACCCGCGCGCCGATGGCACGGCGATCGGGTACTAGCCGCCGCTCACGAGGACAACCGGGGCCAGTCAGGCCAAGCAGATAGACAGGGGAGAGACGCATGCCCGTCACGATGTCGACCGACGAGGTCCACGCCTACCTGGACAGCCGCCCCGGCTGGATGCAGTTCACGACGATCGGTCGCGACGGCTACCCGCACACGGTGCCGATCGGCTTCTTCCGCATCGGCGACTCCGTCTACACCGGCGGCCGGGCGACGACGCAGCGTGCTCGCAACATCGCCCGCAACCCGAGGGTGAGCGCGCTGTTCGAGACCGGCGGCTCGATGGAGGACATCAAGGGGGTGTTGCTGCAGGGCGACGCCGAGATGGTGACGGAGCCGTCCGCGGTGCTCGAACTGATCCGCGATGCGGCCCGCCAGCGCGGCGTGGCCGAGGACGAGCTGCCGCAGGAGGCGCCCGCGGATTCCTCGTACATCCGCCTCACGCCGCGACGCACGATCTCGTGGGACTACTCGAGAGAGGGCTGACCCCCCGATGTGCCGCCGCCGGAACCACCGACACCACCGACACCGCCAGCACGCCGCTCTTCGCGGCGCGCGAAGTACGGCCATGCGACGCCCGCGGCCACGGCCAGCGCCGATGCCAGCGCCACCCGCAGCGCGGAAGAGGCGAACCCGCCCGCGAGGTCGTTGACCACGGTCTCGACGCGCTCGACGTAGCTCAGCCGGACGCTCTCGAAGCTCTCCGACCAGTCCTCGGTGGCCTCCACCAGGCCGTCGTGGATCTCCGGCTCCGCGAACTGGTCGTAGACGGGGCCCGCCACCAGGAACCAGAAGCTGCTCACGGCGAAGAGGGCACCCGCGCCCCAGATCAGCCTCGATGGCCAGCTGCGGCCCCCCAGCGCGCCGACGCTGAGCACGAGCCCGGCGACGATGATGATGCTCGTCCAGCGCAGCGCGCCGCGCACCAGCCCGGCCCGCCCGCGCACGTCGTCGAAGTCGGCGGCGGACCCACCGTCCTCCGCGAGGTCCTCCAGGAAGTCGTCGCTGGTGTAGACGAAGTCACGCTGCAACCACTCAAGGCCCCGGGCCAGTTCATCCTCGGCGCCTGCGCCCTGGTCGCGGAGCGCACGGTTGAGGTCGACATCACTGTAGACGAAGCCGCTGCTCGCGAGCGCTTCCGGCGTCTGCTGCAGCAGCAACGCGAGGATGGCGGCAAGCTCGGGCTGTTCGGCGAAGTCGATCGTCACTTCGAACGTCGAGACCTCGCCGAGCAGGTAGGGGAGGAGGGCGTCTACCGAATCGAACAGCTGGTCCGTGAACCACGCCGCGGCGACGGCCAGATCCGGGCTGCGACTGCGCAGTTCTGCTCGCGCGGCGGCGGCCTCGATGCCGGCCGACTGGGCTGCCGTCACGGCCTGGTCTTCGAAGCTCTGGTAGGCGCCCTCGATCATCACGCGTCCGAGGTCGAGTTCGCGGAACGCCGCCTCCACCGGCGACGGCCCGCCGTCCCTGCCGAGCGCGACATCGACGCGCTCGCCGAGGTTCAGTCTCAGTTCGAAGCTGTCGGTGTCGCCCGCCAGGTAGGGGATGAACTCGTCGATCGCGTGCTCCGCCAGCGCCCGCGTGTACTCCGGCGGGAAGATCTGGCGCACCAGGTCGGCCAACACGCGCTGGGCCGTGGCGTCGGCGGGGAAGTCCGCTTCTCCGAAGTTGTCGGGGCGCCAGTCCGCCTGCTCCTCCAGCCACTCCTCGACGGCGTGCGGGATCACTTCCTGGTCCACGAAGGCGTAGAGCTCGATCCCCGACAGCTCGTCCTTCAGGTAGCCCCGGTCAAGTGCCGCCCCGGCGATGCGGTCGACGGTGATGCAGGCGCCGAAGGCGACGACAAGGAAGGCCACCAGCACGACGGCAATGGCTCGGCGCGCAACGATCATCCAGCGGTCCTCCCCGGGCGCGACCTACCCCTGACATCATGCGCGTACGGGCGCTGCCGTAAAGCGGGCGAAGCTCTCGCACCAGGGAAGGGCGCGCCACGTAGTGGCGATCACCGAAGCCTGGGCGGCGCTGTCGGACACTGTGAGCGAGGCAGGGCACCCCGGTGTTCTCGCCTCTGGCGGAGGGGGCGTAATCGCGTCCTCCCTCGCCCCCTCCGCCACCCAAACGCTCACTCCGGTGAATGAGGTGCCTGTGATTTCCACCAGCCGGGCCGGGTCGAGCCCTCACGGGCCCGAGCTTGTGCTCTACATCGAAGATGGCTGTTCTTCCTGCGATAGCGCGACCGGGATCGCCGAGCGCGCTCGCGATGAGTTCCCGCACGTCGTAGTGACGATCGTCGATCTCAGCGTATCCTCAGAGCATCAGCCTCGGGCGGTGTACGCCGTACCGACGTTCCTCTTGGACGGCGAGGTCGTCTCGCTGGGCACGCCGAGCTGGGAGCAACTGGCACCGCTGCTGCATGCAGCGCTGGAGGGGGCAGGGACCACATGACACAGGCCACGATCTCGTCAGAGCACAACGCGCGCTCGACGGTGGACGCCGCCAAGGTGGCGTACCTCTCTGCAACCGACCTCTTCCAGGACATGGACGAACGCAGCCTGGAGCAGATCGAGCGCGGCGCGGTGATGACCAGCTGCCATCGCGGCACCGTCTTCTACACGCCGGGCGAGACCGGCGAGGTGCTGTTCATCCTCAAGGCGGGGCGCGTCAACCTGTATCGCATGACGGCCGAGGGCAAGAAGCTGGTGACTACCACGGTCGAACCCGGCACCGTCTTCGGCGAGATGTCGATGATCGGCCAGGGCATGGTCGATTCCTTCGCCGAGGCGGCCGAGGACTGTACGTTGTGCGTGATGTCGCGCGTCGACGTCGAACGCCTGATCAAGGAGCAGCCCTCCGTCTCGCTGCGCCTGCTGGAGCTGCTGGCGAACCGGCTGGATGCCGCGGAGGAGCGGCTGGCCGATGTCGCCTACAAGTCGGTGCCTGCTCGCATCGCCACGACGCTGCTGCGCCTTGCGGGCGACGACAACGCCCCGGTGCGGCTCTCGCACCAGGACATCGCCGATATGGTCGGAACCTACCGCGAGACGGCGACGCGCATCCTCAACGAGCTGCGCACCGACGGATTGATCGAGCTCAATCGCATGCGAATCGAGATCGTCCGGCCCGACGGTCTGGAGCGGGTCGCCGACGAACTGGTCTAGCTTCGGGTCGCCTTCGGGCGCTCTCCGGGGATTAACACTTCCTTGAGGAACGCTGCGGCGCCGGCGGATACGGTGTTTGCATGACGCGACTGCTCTCCGCGCTGGTGGCGCTCGCTCTCCCGCTACTCGCCGCATGCGGCGGCGGGACTCTCGAGTCCGCCGCTGTCTCGGCCACGACCCCGCCCGAGGCGGTGCAGGCCAGCGCCGGGCAGGCCAGCGTTACGAGCAGCGGCGAACCGGCGGCGACGCAGTAGACTTTGCCACCGGACCGGCGGTGCTGATCGCGGCCGGCTACGACTCCCCGAGCAATCGGGTGGACTCGACCGGGGCCTACCTCCCGGTCAACGGCCTGCCGACGGTGGTGTTCGTCGACGCCATCTGGTGACCGTTCTGCGCGCTGACGCGGCCTGTCGTGAACAGGTACCGGCTCGAGTATCAGGACCGCATTAACTTCGTCATCCTGGACTTCGACGTCGATGAGGAGGTCGCGCTGGCGCACCAGATGGGCATCGCCGCGCACCCGGTGTTCGGCGTCGTTCCCCCGGACGGCGGGCCCGAGGACGTCGCCCAGCGCAGTTTCGGGCCGCTGAATACGCCCAGCCTCGGCGAGTTCCTGGAGAGCATGCTGGCGCGGTTCCCGAACTAAGCTGGGGCGACCCTGCCTGCCCCCACGGGGCCTGCCTCTACGAGGCCTACCTCCGCAGCCCTGCCTCCGCCGCCCTGCCTCCGCCGGGCCTACTCCCACTGGCGGCCGATGCCGCCGCCCGGGCCGTACTTGCCAAAGAAGGCCGACGGCCAGTTGCGGCCGGTGATCATCGCCTTGTCGATGTCTTCCTCGGTGGCGATGCCCTCCTCGACAAGCTGCCGCGCCTCGCGACCGGCGGCGGCGAAGACGCGGTTGAGGATGAAGCCGTAGGTCTCCGGCGTGTCCTTGACCATGCTCGTCAGCTTGCCGCCGCGCTCGGCCACGCCCTTCACCGTCTCGATCGTCTCCTCGGAGGTCTCGGGTGTGTAGATCACCTCGCACATCTTCATCGCCGGAACCGGGCTGGCGAAGTGCATGCCGGCGAACAGTGTCTTGCGCTGGTCCGAGACGTCTCGTGCAATCTCGCCGATCACGAAGCCCGATGTGTTCGAGGTGAAGATCGCCTCCGGCTTGACGATGTCGTCCAGCTCCTTGAACGCTTCCTGCTTCAGTTCCAGCCGCTCCGGGATCGCCTCGATCACGAAGTCGACGTCGGCGAAGTCCGCCACGTCGGTCGTGAAGCTGATGCGCTCCATCGCGTCGACGGCGACGTCGAACTCGAGCTTGCCGATCTCGACCGCACGCTTGATGCCCCAGCGGCTCTCGAAGCAGGCCTGGCGCGTGGCCTCGACCAGTTCGTCGCTGATGTCACGCACGACGACCTCGTAGCCGCCGATCGCCAGCACATGGGCGATACCGCTGCCCATGACGCCGCCGCCGAGCATCCCGATCTTCTCTACCTGGTTGAGCTTCATCACCTGCCTCCGTTCGAGGCCGTTAGCCGCAGATGCCACGCACCGCGGCGTGGAGAATCTGCATGCCCAGCCTCATGTTCCCGATCGATATCCGTTCGTCGTTACCGTGCACACGCCCGACATCGTCGGGGCCGGTGAGCACTGGCACAAAACCGTACGCCTGGATGCCCCGCCGGCGGAAGACCCGGGAGTCCGTGAATCCGGTCGAGACGCTGGGCACGATCACCGCGTCCTCGATCGCGTCCTTCGCGACGCGCGTCATCACCGCGTACAGCTCCGTGTCCGTGCTCGATGGCGGTGTGGAGGAGACGAAGACCTCCTCGATCTCCACCCGGGGGTCGTCGATCACCTCACGCAGCTCGCCGATGAACTTCTGCGGGTCGTAGCCCGGGACCAGCCGGCAGTCGAGCGTGGCCTCGGCCTGCGCCGGGATCACGTTGTGCTTCACGCCTGCCGTCAGCGTGGTCAGCGAGATCGAGTTCATCTGCACCGACTTCACCCGCGGGTGCTCGTCGGCGAGCTCGGTCAGGTACTCGGCCGTCGGCTCGCGATCGGTCACGCCCGCGTCGTACAGCTCCTGGAAGTACTCGCGCACCTCCGGCGACGGCTCCAGCGGGCGCTCCCACTCGCTGATGCGAGAGAGCGCACGCACGAGCCGGTCCGAGGCCACGTCGTCGTGGGGCACGGAGCCGTGGCCGGGCCGCCCGGTCGCTCGCAGCTTCAGCCACAGCGGACCCTTCTCGGAGACGCCGATGTTGAAGACGGGGCGCTCCACGCCGAAGACCTCGGTCGTGCCCGCGCCGCCCTCGTTGATCACGTACCCGCAGTCGAGCACCTCCGGATGCTCGCGGTCGAGGAACTCGACGCCGTAGTCGCTGCCGGCTTCCTCGTCGGCGACGGCCATGAAGGTGAGGTCGCGCTTCAGCGGCAGCCCGTTGCGGTGGTGGATCAGGAACGAGAGCAGTTCCATGATCCCCATGCCCTTCATGTCCTGCGTGCCGCGGCCCCAGATGTGGCCGTCGCGGATCTCCCCGCCCAGCGGGTCGATCGACCAGTGGTCGCGCTCGAAGGGCACGACGTCGGTGTGGTTAAGCAGGATCAGCGACTTGCCGCGCGAACCGTCACCCTCCAGCGTGGCGACGAGCGTGGCTCGCCCCTCGCCCGGGTCGTATAGGCGGTAGGGGATGCCCTCGCGGTCCAGGATCTCCGCGTAGAAGTCGCACGCCAGCGTCTCGTTGCCGGGCGGGTTGACGGTGTCGACGCGGATATACGACGAGAGCAGCTCGACGGCCTCGTCGGTGATCGCGTCCCAATCGATCGCTGGTTCGCTCATCGTTCGCTCCTCACTCGCCGCCGGCGCGATATTGCTCCGCGAAGGCCCGGAGCGCATCGATGTGCTGTTGCGGACCCTCCAGTCCGGCGGTGAAGAGCGCGAGGTGTGTCGCGCCCGCGCCCTCCAGCCGGCGAGCGAACCTGACCTGACCGTCGACGTTGCCGTCGCCGCCCATGACGGAGCCCTGCAGCTCGATCGCGGCCGGGTCGCGGCCGGCGTCGGTGGCGATCGTGCGGATGCGCTGCATCCCCTGCTCGACGCGATCGACGTCGAGTCGCAGCGGGAACCAGCCATCACCGATGCGGCCGACGCGATCGATCACCCGCTCATGACTTCCGCCCATGACGATCGGGATGCTGCCGCTCGGTGGGCGGGGGTTGATGCCGGCCTTCGTGACGTGGTGCCAGCGGCCCTCGAAGGAGACGTTGGCGTTGCGCCAGAGCGCGCGCATGAGCGCGATCTGCTCCTCCATCCGCTGGCCGCGGTTGTGAAAGTCCTCGCCCAGCGCCTCGTACTCGACGGCGTTCCAGCCGGTGCCGATGCCGAGGCTGAAGCGCCCGCCGCTGAGGATGTCGAGTTCGGCCGCCTGCTTCGCCACGAGCACGGTCTGGCGCTGCGGCAGAATCAGCACGCCGGTCTGCAGCTCGAGGCGCTCCGTCACCGACGCCAGGTAGGCGAAGGTGGGGAAGGGGTCCGGCCACTCGTTCTCGTGCGTGTACGGACCCTCCCATCCGCCCGCCCGGTCCGGGTCGGCGCCGAGCACGTGTTCGCCCATCGAGAGGCGCGCATAGCCGGCCGCCTCCGCCGCCTGCGCGTAGTCACGCAGCACGACCGGGTCGGAGCCGAGGTCGGAGGAGGCGTAGAACGCCGTCAGCTTCACCGGCGATGTCATCGGCTCACCTCCGCGAACGCCCGGATGGCGTCGATGTGCTGCTGGGGGGTGAACTGCGCACCCATCGTGTTCACGGAGACGTGCGTCGCCCCGGCCTGCTCGAAGGCGCGTGCTCGCTCGACGACTTCGCCGGCGGCGGCGGGGTCCGAGACGCTGACGCGGGCTTCGATGCCGATTTCGGACGGGTCGCGCCCGGCCGTGCTGGCGGCCGCCTGCACGCGCTCGACGGCGGCGCGGAGGTCGTCGGGCTCGCGGACCTGCGGGAACCAGCCGTCGGCGATGCGGCCGGTGCGCTCGATCACGGGGTCGGACATGCCGCCCATCCAGATCGGGATCACGCCGCCCGGTGGCAGCGGGTTGATGCCGGCCTTCGTGACGCGGTGCCAGCGCCCCTCGAAGGAGACAACGGGGTCGCGCCAGAGCGCCCGCATCAGCGCGATCTGCTCCTCGATGCGAGCGCCGCGGTTGTGGAAGTTCTCGCCCAGCCCCTCGAACTCGACGGCGTTCCAGCCGACTCCTACGCCGAGTCGCAGCCGGCCGCCGCTGAGCGCGTGCAGCTGCGCCGTCTGCTTCGCGACCAGCGCCGCCTGCCGCTGAGGCAGGATGATCACGCCGGTCACCAGCTCAAGCTGCTCCGTCACCCCGGCGAGGTAGCCGAAGAGCGTGAACGGCTCATGGAACGGCGTCTCGTAGTCGTACGGGCCCTGGAACCCGCCGGGGCGGTCACGATCGGCGCCCAGCACATGGTCGAAGGCCAGCAGGTGCTCGTAGCCCGCCTGTTCGGCCGCCTGCGCGTAATCGCGGATCACCGAGGGGTCGTTGCCGATCTCGGTCTGAGGGAAGACGACGCCGAGTTGCATTGGTGCTCCGTGTGACGCAGATTCGCAGGCCGGGCCGCATCTTTGGTGCTGAGCTGGCGGCTGTCAATCTCACGTGCACATCCGGTCATTGCCCGTCAGGGGCTGCGCTGAGTTCGCTACCCTGCGGACGGTCGGGTGAGGATCGGGATGCGCACAACCTTCTCCCGTTACGATCCGGTTTCCCGTTCGTGACCGCACGTCACTGGCTCGTGCTCGCCGTCGGCGTCGTCGCCGTCTCGTGGGCGGCGCCGTTGATCCGGCTCGCCGAGGCGCCTGCGATGGTCGTGGCCGCGCTGCGCCTGTCGATCGCCGCGCCGCCGGTGCTCGGCGCGGCCCTGCTGCGCCGGCGCGGTGAGTTGCGAGGGCTTACGGCGGCGGACGTCGCGATACTGGCGCTGGCGGGGCTGGCCCTGGCCGGGCACTTCGCGTTCTGGGTGGCTTCCGTTCAGCGGACGTCCGTCGTGACCAGCGTCGTGCTGGTGACGACGCAACCGCTGTTCGTCTCGCTCGGCGGCTGGTTCTTCCTCGGGGAGCGACCGGCGCGAGCGATCTTCGTGGCGATCGCGATCGCGCTGGCCGGGGCGCTGCTGCTCGCCGGCGCCGACCTTGGCGATGGGGGCTCGCTGAGCGGCGACCTCTTCGCGGTGATCGGGGCCGCGCTCGCCAGCGTCTACCTCGTCGCCGGGCGGCGCGTGCGAGCGAGCCTCTCGAACCTCTCCTACGTCGCCGTCGTGAACACCATCGCGGCGCTCGTGTTGCTGGTCGCGCTGCTGCTCAGCGGCGACGTGGTGCGCGGGCTGCCGCGCGACGCCTACCTCTACATCGTGCTGCTGGCGCTGGTGCCGCAGCTGATCGGGCACAGCTCGTTCACCTGGGCGCTCGGCTCGCTCCCCGCCGTGCTTGTCGCCGTCGCCATCCTCGGCGAGCCGGTGGGGGCGACCCTGATCGCCGCGACGCTCCTCGACGAGGTGCCTACACTGCTCGAATGGGTGGGCAGCGCCGTTGTCCTGCTCGGCGTCTACGTCGGGCTGCGGAGCACGACCATCGGTTCCCCGCGGCGGGCAGACGGCGAGGCGACCGCGCCGATCGAGCTGTGACCGGCGACGTAATGGGTGACGGGCATTCAATGAGGAGGGCCGCAACATGGGCGGGCCACTGACCGACCTTCGTATTCTCGACCTGACGTGGGTGCTGTCCGGCCCGTTTTGCACGATGACGCTCGGCGACCTCGGCGCCGACGTGATCAAGTGCGAGCGGCCTCCGTACGGCGATAACGCCCGCTCCACCGGCCCCGTGATTGATGGCGAGTCCGGCTATTTCTTCAGCGTCAACCGGGGCAAGCGCAGCATCTCGATCGACCTGCGGACGGAGGAAGGGCGCGCGCTCTTCCTGCGCCTCGTGCGCGAGGTCGACGTCGTCGTGGAGAACTTCACGCCCGGAGCGATGGACCGGCTGGGGCTGGACTACGAGACGCTGGCGGCGGAGAACCCCCGCCTGATCTACTGCGCGGTCTCCGGCTTCGGCCGCACTGGTCCGCTCAAGGACCGGCCGGCGCTGGACGTGATCGTGCAGGGGATGGGCGGGTTCATGTCCATCACAGGCGACCCGTACGGCGGCCCGGTGCGCGCTGGTTTCTCCATTGGCGATGTCGCCGCCGGTCTCTATGCCGCCGTGGGGGTGCTCTCCGCCGTGTACGAGCGCGAGCGCTCCGGCCTCGGTCAGCTCGTCGACATCTCGATGCTCGACTGTCAGATCGCGGTCCAGGAGAACGCCTTCATGCGCTACCACGTCACGGGTGAGACCCCGCAGCGGCTGGGCACGCGTCACCCCACCGCCGTGCCGTTCCAGGCCTTCGCGACCGCGGACGGTCACGTCGTGATCGCGCTCGCCTGGGGAGAGTCGGACCAGTGGTCGCTCCTCTGCGCCGAGCTCGGGGTGATCGAGGTCGCCGACGACCCGCGGTTCGCGACCGCGGAGGCTCGTGCCGCGAATCACGCCGAGCTGGAACCGCTGCTGGCCGCCGGCTTCGTCAGGGATACGACCGAGCACTGGGTTGAACGGCTGCAGCCGTTCGGCATCCCCTGCGGCGCGCTGAACACCATCCCCCAGGCGGCCGCGCTGCCGCAGATCGCCGCTCGCGAGATGCTCGTGCCCGTCGAGCACCACACGCTCGGCACGGTGCCGCTGCCGAACACACCGGTGAAGCTCTCGCGCACCCCCGGCGGCATCGCCGGCACCTCCCCGGACATGGGCGAGCACACGCGTGAGGTGCTGCGCGACCTGCTGGGCTTCGACGACGCCGAAGTGGACGCGCTGCTCGAACGGGACATCGTGCGTGACCGCAGAGCGCCGGTGGAACTGGCGTGAGCGTGGTGCGCCACGGCAACCGGCCGGCGGGGCTGCGCGCTCACAGGCGCTCGACGTAACATTCCAGCACTGGTGCACCGACAACCGAGCCACTTCCGCCCTGCCCTGGCGCTGGCGGGCGCACTGCTGGTAGCTGCCGCGGCGGTCGGGAGCGTCGCCGCGCAGGAGGCGACGGAGCCCGAAGCGCCGCCGTTCGTCGGGACGCCGCCAGCGTTCTTCGAGATCGCCTCCGTCGAGCACGACCCGTCCGGCCGCCTCGTCGCCTCGCTCGCCGTGCCGCAGGCGTTCGAACTGCAACGCGGCCGCCTCACCGCGCTCGTCGACGGCAAGCTGCGGTACGTGCGCGAGGTGGTTCAGCGCCCGCCCGAACCGATCTCGGTGATCGTGGCGATCGATGTCAGGGGCAGCATGATCGGCAGCCCGATGGAGGCGGCGCGGCGGGCCGCGCTCGACCTCGTCGACCGGCTCAACTCGGGCGACCAGGTGGCGGTGATCGCGTTCTCGGACGAGCCGGCGGTGCTCTCTGCGTTCTCGACCGTGCGGTCCTCGACGGTCGACACGATCAACTCTGTCTCCACTGGCGGGTCCACGGCGCTCTACGGCGCCGTCGGATCGGCCGCCGAGCTGTTCGCGCAGGCCGACACCGACGAAAAGGTGCTGGTGCTGCTCTCCGACGGTCTCGAGTCCGGCGCCTCCGTGATCGGGCGCGACGCCAGGATCGACGCCATCATGGCGGCCGGTGCATCGGTCTACTCGTTCGCGCTGCAGTTGCAGGGCGAGGTCGACGTTGGCTACCTGGGCGCGCTTGCCGACCGCAGCGGGGGCGAGTTCTCCGAGGTGGCCGGCGAGCAGGCGCTGGGTGCGCTGTTCGCGAGCCTCGGGCAGCGGCTGGGCGCGGACGTCGCGGTCACGATCGAGGTCGCGCCGCTGATGATCGGGTAGCACGGTCTCGCTCTTCAGTTCGTCGTCGGCGCCGCGCGGGTGGAGTCGGAGTTCGAGTTCGAAGTCGAGAACAGCGGGCTGATCGCCACGGCGCTCGCCGAGCGGCCACAAGTTCGCGACGGCGGGGGCGGGGAGAGCGAGCCGCTCGGGTCCGACGGCGCGATCATCGTTCGCATCGACTCACTGGTCGACCTGCATTCATTCGACATGCTGGTGACGATCGGTGACGCGGACCCGGTGACCGTCTCCGCCGCCACCGACCGCGTGCTGATCGACCCGTGGCGGTTCGTTCCCGGGCCGCTCGATGTCCACGTTCAGGCGATCCTGGAGCGCGATGGCGCCGAGGGTCTCGCCGCCGCGAGCACGATCACCGTCGATGTGCCCTCGTTCGAGCCGGAACTGGTGCTTCGCCGCAGCGGCAGCGGATCCAGTCGCGTGCTCCTGGTCAGCGCGAGGGTGCAGGCGCTGGCCGGCCCGGTGATCCGGGTCCTGATCGACCGCGAAGAGGTCGCGGACAGCACCAGTCAGATGGCGGCCGTTCGCTCCGCGGAGGGCACGCAGGAACAGACCGTCGCCGCGTTCGAGGCGCTGAACGAGCGGATCGCCGCCGGCGACTCCGAACAGCCGTCGGCCGGCAGCGCGGGCGAGGCCGAAGCCGACCCCCCGGACCCGCCCGCGCCGGGTGACGCGGTCCTCGTCTTCGTGCCGACCCCGGCCGAAGGCGAGATGGAGGTGCGCCTGGAGGGGGCGGACGGTGAGACCATCGCAACCCAGCTGCTGGCCGTCACGAAAGACCGTCTGGTGCCTGTCTCCGGCGACGAGGCGAGTGCCAGCGGTGGGAGCGGGCCGTTGCTCGCCAGCCTGGCGCTTGTGGCGCTGGCGGCGCTCGCCGGGGGCGTCGTGTTCGTCGCTCGCTGCTCCGTCTGACCATGACCCTGGAACGCTGACGGGCGCGGCTGGCTTCTCGATCAGCCGTTGCGATACGATCAGTCCACTCGCCCATCCCTGCGGAGGAGACACGTGGTACGACGGCTGTTGGGTCGAGGCGACGACGACAAGGACCGTAAGAAGGACGGCGACGACAAGAACGAGCCGCAGTCCGGCGCCTCGCGTCGTGTCCTCAGTCCGGGCGCAGACGCCGCCGCACCCGCAGACGCCGCACCCCAGGCGGGCGGCCCCGCGTCAGCCCCCGCCGTCGACCGACCACGACTAGTCAGCGAAGCCACCGAGACCGTGATCGTCGCCGCCGCCCTGGCCGGGAGCGCGGCCATTGCGATCGTCGTCGGGCGTCCGCCCGGGGGAGTGATTGTGACCGCCGCCTTCACCGCGGCGCTGGCCGGAATCTCGCTGGTGGACCTGCGCGAGCGTCGCATCCCGAACGCCTACACCTACGGGGGGACGGCCGTCGCGCTGGCGGTCGCGTTGCCGGGCGGTGTTGACGCGATTGGCTCATCGTTGCTCGGGATAGGATTCGGCGGCGGGGTGATGGGCGCCGGCTTCTGGGTTGGGCGCGGCCAGCTCGGGCTCGGTGACGTCAAGCTCGCTGCCTTCGCCGGCGCTGTCCTCGGCGGGCGCGCCACGGCGACCTTTCTGATGGCGGGGACCGTGTTCGTCGCGCTGGCGGCGCTGGTGCTGCTGCTGCGCGGACGCGACCGTCGTTCGACGTTCGCCTACGGTCCCTATCTCGCCGCCGGGGCGGCCTTCGCCGTGCTGGTGCGCGGTCCGCTCATGAGCTGACGGGGAACGTCCGGGGTCCGACTGGTCTGTGGCGGGGGGGGTCTGCGGGTGGGGCGGGACCTAGGGCGACGGCTTCACCGCGAATTCGTACTCGCCGATCTCTATCTCGTCTGGGTCGATAGCGAGGGTGTCGCGGAGGAACGCCCTCTGCTGCCGGGGTCGGTTGTGGTCGGGCGAGTCTCGGCCTGCGATGTCGTGCTGACCGACTCGGGAGTCTCGCGCGAACACGCCCGCATCGAGGTCGATGAGAGCGGCGTGACGATCCACGACCTCAAGAGCCGCAACGGCACCTGGGTGAACGGCGAGCAGACGGACGGCGTCAAGCTTGAGCCCGGCGACGAGATCGGCATCGGCCGGCTGGCGCTCGCCGTGATGGAGTTCTAGCCGCACGGTCGCCGCGGCTCGCCGGGACACGGCGGCTGTGCCCGGCGGCGGTTGCGAGTTTGTGACAAATCGCGCAATATAGGCCACCCAACGTCGGCTATGATGATCGTTCCTTCCCGGCGCCCCGGCAGGCGCCCCGGCATCAAGCACAGGTTCGGAGCAGACTCTGCGTAGCGACATCCTCAAGACCGCACCGCTGTACGATCCGGCGACGCAGGATCACGACGCCTGCGGCACGGGTTTCGTCGCCCAGGTCGATGGCATTCGCTCGCATCGCATCGTGGAGATGGCGGTGGAAGCCGTCATCAATCTCACCCATCGAGGAGCGGTCTCGGCCGACGCAGCGTCCGGGGACGGCGCCGGCGTCACGATCCAGGTGCCGTACGAGCTGCTGAGGGAGGAAGCCGAGCCGCTCGGCTTCACCATCGAGAACCCGCGCGAATTGGCCGTGGCGATGGTGTTCCTGCCGCCGGATGAGTCGCAGCGGCCGCGAGCGCGCGAACTGCTGGAGGAGGCGTCGACGAGCAGCGGCCTCGAGGTGATCGGCTGGCGGCCGGTCCCGATTGAGCCGTCGGTGCTGGGCGGAGAGGCGCTGGAGTCATTGCCGGGCATCGAGCAGCTGCTGCTCACCCGCCCGAAGGGCCTGCAGGGAGGGGAATACGATCGCGCGCTCTACCTCGGGCGGCGGCGTGCAGAACGCGCCTACCGTGAAGCGAACCTCGACTGCTACATCGTCTCGATGTCGGCTCGCACCGTCGTCTACAAGGGCCTGATGGTGGCGGGGCAGCTCCCGCACTTCTACCCGGACCTCTCGGACGAGCGCACGGTCGCGTCGATGGCGCTCTTCCACCAGCGCTTCGCGACGAACACTTTGCCGAACTGGAAGCTCGCCCAGCCGTTCCGCATGGTCGCCCACAACGGCGAAATCAACACACTGCTGGGCAACCGCAACTGGATGACCGCGCGCGAGCCTGAGCTGACCTCGGCCGTCTGGGGCGACCAGATCGAGGACATCGTCCCCGTAATCTGGCCGATCGGCTCCGACACTGCCTCGTTCGACGAGGCCTTCGACCTGCTGGTGACCTCCGGCCGCGACCTGCTGCACGCGATGATGATGCTGATTCCCGAGGCGTGGGAGAACATGCCGAACATGGACCCCGCCCTGCGGGCGTTCTACGAGTACCACGCCTGCCTCTCCGAGCCGTGGGACGGCCCGGCGGCGATCGCCTTCACGAACGGCACCATCGCGGCGGCCGTGATGGACCGTAACGGCCTGCGGCCCGCTCGCTACCAGGTGACCCGCGACGGCATCGTGATCATGGGCTCCGAGGTCGGTCTCGTGGACATCCCGATGAGCGACATCGTCGAGTCCGGCCGGGTTGGCCCGGGCGAGATGATCGCCGTCGACACGGCGCGCCGTCAGCTCCTGCACAACGGCGCGATCAAGAGCGAGATCGCCTCGCGGCGGCCATACGGCGACTGGGTGCGCCGCCACCTGCAGCACCTGGACTCCGAACTGCACCGCTCCAACGGTCACATCCGTGAGCACGCCACGGAGGACGTCGAGCGCCTGCAGATACTCCACGGCTACACGCACGAGGAGCTGGAGTACGTCATCAAGCCGATGGCGGCGGACGGCAAAGAGGCCACCGGCTCGATGGGCGACGACACGCCGCCATCGGCCCTCCAGGACGCTGAGCGGCTGCTCTACACCTACTTCCGCCAGACGTTCGCGCAGGTCACGAACCCGGCGATCGACTCAATCCGCGAGGAAGTCGTGATGTCGCTCGACACCTACGTCGGCCGGCGGCACTCGATCCTGGAGGCGACGCCGGAGTCGGCGCGGCTCGTGCAACTCAACAGCCCGCTGATGATCGACGAGGAGTTGGCCGCGCTGCGGCACACCTCGCTCGATGAGTTCAGGGTCACCACGCTCTACGCCCGCTTTGCCGTAGGCGGCGGAGCGGCCGGGCTGCGGCCGGCGCTCGACGACCTCTGCGCCGCTGCGGCGCTGGCCGTCGACGAGGGTCACTCCGTGCTGGTGATCAGCGACCGGCTGACCGACGAACACTGGGCGCCGATTCCGATGTTGCTGGCCGTTGCCGCCGTGCACCATCATCTGATCCGTACCGGCCGCCGTATGCGCGCCAGCATCGTCGCCGAGACCGGCGACGCCCGTGATGTGCACCACTTCGCCACCCTGATCGGGTTCGGTGCGTCGGCCGTGAACCCCTACCTGGCGTTCGAGACATTGCGCGACCTCGTCGCCCAGGGCGAGTTCGATGACACCCCGCAGCAGGACGTGCTGAGCACGTATGAGCAGGCGGTCGACATCGGCATCCTCAAGGTGATGTCGAAGATGGGCATCTCCGCGGTCTCGTCCTACCACGGGGCGCAGATCTTCGAGGCGCTCGGCATCAGCGACGAGGTCGTCGAGTTCGCCTTCCCCGGCACGACCTCGCGGATTGGTGGCGTCGGGTTCGAACGGATCGCTGCGGACGTGCTGGCGCGCCACCGCCAGGTGTTCTCCGACGAGGCAATGACGCACGGTGGCTGGTACAAGTACCGTCGCGACGGTGACTACCACGCCAACGCACCGAAGGTCTGGCGCGCGATGCACCTCGTCGCGCAAGACGGCGAGGACGACGAATACCGCGAGTACAAGCAGCTCGTGGAGGAGCGCCCTCCCGCCGCGTTGCGCGACCTGCTGGAGTTCGCCCCCGAGCGTGAGCCGATCGATGTCGACAGCGTCGAGCCGCTGGATGCGGTGACGGCGCGGTTCCAGACGGGCGCCATGTCGCTGGGGGCGCTCAGCCCCGAGGCGCACGAGGACATCGCGCGGGCGATGAATACGCTCGGTGGCCGCTCGAACACCGGTGAGGGCGGCGAGGACCCGCGGCGCTACCTGCCGGACGGCGATCGGCGCGACGCTAACTCGGCGGTGAAGCAGGTCGCCTCCGGCCGCTTCGGCGTCACGCCGGCCTACCTGGCCGCGGCGCGCGAGCTGGAAATCAAGATCTCGCAGGGCTCGAAGCCGGGCGAAGGCGGGCAGTTGCCGGGCCACAAGGTCTCGGCCTACATCGCCGGCCTGCGCCACGTCATGCCCGGCACGACGCTGATCTCGCCGCCGCCGCATCACGACATCTACTCGATCGAGGACATCGCCCAGCTGATCTACGACCTGAAGATGGCGAACGGCGACGCCCGGGTCTGCGTGAAGCTCGTCGCCGCAGAGGGCGTCGGCACGATCGCGGCCGGGGTAGCGAAGGCTTACGCCGACGTCATCCAGATCAGCGGCGCCGACGGCGGGACCGGGGCCTCACCGCTCTCGTCGATCAAGTATGCGGGCGCGCCGTGGGAGCTGGGTCTCGCGGAGACGCAGCAGGTGCTGGTGGCCAACGGCCTGCGCGGGCGTGTCACGCTGCGGACGGACGGTGGACTGAAGACCGGCCGCGATATCGTCGTCGCCGCCATGCTTGGCGCAGAACAGTATGGTTTCGGCACCGCGGCGATGATCGCCGTCGGCTGCAAGATGGCGCGGCAGTGCCACCTCAACACATGCCCCGTCGGCGTCGCCACGCAGCGAGACGACCTGCGCGCGAAGTACTTCGGGACGCCGGAGATGCTCGTCAACTTCCTCCGCCACCTCGGTCAGGAGGTGCGCGAGATCCTGGCCGGGCTGGGCTACGAGCGGCTCGAGGACGTGATCGGACGCGCCGACCTGCTGCGCCAGATCCCGGGCGCCAGCGACCACCGCTGGTCCAGCATCGACCTCCAGAAGCTGATCACCGCCGTCGATCCGCAGGGCCACGAGCCCCACGTCCACACGCAGGAGCGCAATGACCGCCCCGGCACGCCGCTGGACGACAGGATCCTCGAAGACATCGGTGCCGCCATCAGCAATGGGACGGCGGTGCAGCAGTCGTACCCGATTCGCAACGTCGACCGCACGGTTGGCGGGCGCGTCTCCGGCCGTATCGCGGCAACGTACGGCGACGATGGCCTGCCCGACGGCACCGTCGACCTGCATTTCACGGGTTCGGCCGGTCAGTCGTTCGGAGCCTGGCTCGTGCGAGGTGTGAACCTGCGCCTGATCGGCGAGGCGAACGACTACGTCGCGAAGGGTATGAACGGCGGCGAGATCTCGATCCGCCCGCCCGGCGACGCCGGCTTCCCGACGCACGAGGCGGTGCTCGTCGGCAACACGGTGCTCTACGGCGCCACCGGCGGAAATCTCTTCATCGCCGGTCGGGCGGGGGAGCGCTTCGGCGTCCGCAACTCCGGCGGCCGCGCGGTCGTCGAGGGCATCGGCGACCACGGCTGCG
>JASLOV010000111.1 GCA_030745285.1 Dehalococcoidia bacterium
AAGGCGTGGGACGACCGCATCGGCGTCGCAGTCATGATCGGCGTGCTGAAGGCACTGAGCGCAGACGGTGGCCACGCCAACACCGTGGTCGGCGTCGCCACCGTGCAGGAGGAAGTCGGGCTGCGCGGCGCCCAGACCAGCGCATACACCGTCGCGCCCGATGTCGGCCTCAGCCTCGAGGTCGGCGTCGCCGGCGACTACCCGGGCATCAACGCGGACGAGGCGCAGGAGCGACTCGGCGACGGCCCGGCTGTCTTCCTGCACGACAGCTCGATGCTGCCCAACCTCAAGCTGCGGGACCTAGTCGTCGATGTCGCCTCCGCGGAGGACGTGCCGCTCCAGTTCAACGTGCTCAGCGGCTACGGCGAGGACGGCTCCGCGATTCAGCGCTCCCGCGGCGGCGCGCCGACCATCAACATCACCGTCCCCGCACGCTACCTCCACAGTCACAACGGCATCATCAGCCGCGGTGACTACCTGCACGCCGTCCAGCTCGTCACCGCGCTCGTGCGGCGGCTCGACGCGGACACCGTCGCCGCCCTCACTGACTTCGACGCGGACTGACGTCCGCAGCGAGCATGGGCTCGGCGAAAGACGCTGCGATGGAGCTCCCAGCGACCGTCCGGCGGTTCGTCCAGGAGGCCCGCGTCACCCGCCTCGCCACCATCGGCGGGGACGGCACTCCACACCTCGTGCCGGCCACCTTCGCCTTGCTTGAGGGACGCATCTACAGCGTCGTGGACGAGAAGCCGAAGCGGACGGTGCAGCTCCAGCGCCTGCGCAACATCGAAGCAAACACCGGCGTGGCGCTGACCGTCGATCGCTACAGTGAGGACTGGTCGGAACTGGCGTGGGTGATGATCCGCGGCGTCGCCTCGGTGCTCGATGGCGGGGCGGAGTACGAGCGGGCGCTGGATGCCCTGCGTACCAAGTACCTGCAGTACCAGACGATGGCGCTGGACGGCCGCCCGATGGTCGCCGTGGAGCCGCAGCGCGTGAATTCATGGGGGCTCGAGGACTGAGGCAACGACCAGGCAGCCTCGCAGCGGCCCGCTAGGAGCCGACCGCGCGAGTGTGCACCTTCTTCAGCGGTCCCAAGACCGAACTGGTCCCGGTCACCTCGAGCATTTCGACGTCGGCGCGGGTCGTGACGTGCTTCTGCACCAGCCGCCCCAGCGGCTGAGCGGCCATCACGCCGAGCATCGCGGCGGCGAAGGCGTTGGAGAAGCCGCCGCCTCGTTCGCCCTTCTCGCGGCTTCCGGCGAGCACACTCGTCGCGGCGGCGGCGGCGAGGAAACCGGCGACGGCGATGTTCGTGCCGCAGAGCGGCGAGACGGCGAGTGAACTCTCACCGCGCTGCAGACGCGCCAGCGCCTCGTGTGCGCTCGATGTCAGTTCCCCCTCCTCGATGTCGCCGAGGATGAAGAAGCCGTCGCCACTGGCGCGACCGGCCAGCCGCGTCGGCCCGTGTCGGGCCAGCAGCACCGCCACGGTGGCGTGTTCGAGCGCGTGGTTCCTGCGAACCGCGTCCAGCCAGCGTTGCAGCATCAGCCCCTCCGTCGTCGGCGCTCATTCGAGTATAGAGCGCGGCCCCGCGCTGTCCGGCCGCGGGCGCCCGACGGTCAGTCCGCGCGGCTCGTACCCGGAGCCGCCACCTCGAAGTCGGCATCGACCTCGACGCGCAGCGACCATGCCGCCAGCGCCGCGTTGGTGGCGACGATGCGTACGGCGCCGACCGTGCTCGCCTTCGCCAGCAGCGTGGGATTCACCGTCACCGTGATCGTCGCCGGGTGGTCGCACTCGGGGGCCTCGCAGGCAACGTCCGGGCCCAGCGCAACGCCGGCCGGCGGGTCGACCACGATCCAGGCGTCGTCGGACGTCGCGATCCACGAGAGGATGCCGCCGCCCGTGTTCTCGATCTCCACCTCGGCGCGCTGGGCCTGCGGCAGGCCGTTGAGCTGGATCAGCACCGACCGCTCGTTCACCGCGAGCCCCGGTGTGCGGGCGACAAGCTCCCTGCCGCCGCTCTGGAACCCGATGATGATGTCGGCGTGCGGGGGTTGCGGCGTCGGAATGTCCATGCCGTTGTACGGAAACAGCCAGTTGCGCAGCGAGAGCGGCTCGAAGAACTGCGGCTGCGAGAGGTCGGGCAGCGTCGCCGCCACCGGCCGCCACAGCGGCGCGCCATCCCGCGCCGGCGGCGATGCCATGCAGCCCCACACCAGTTCCTGGTACGGGTAGCGACGCCGTGATTGGGTGCCGTCGCAGCGGTACGCCGGGCGGGGCCACGCCCCGAACGATGGGTCCTGCGGGTGGTTGGACGAGAACGACCCGGGCCCGGCGAATCCGTTGTACCCCCAGGTCGCGAAGTACCAGTTCTCGACCAGTGTCGGATTTGACCCGGTGTCGATGCCCACCACCGGGCGCGTCCCCGACGCGGCGTTCCACTTGTCCGCCAGGATCACCGCACCGCGCGCGATGTTGTAGCCGAAGTGCGTCGCGACGTTGACCTGCCGGCTGCTTGGCACGCCGCCGATACCCAGCGGCACGGTCATCCCCGTCGTCACTTGCATCACGCCGTGGCCGCAGTCGAAGGAGACGAGCGCGGTGCCGGTCGACTCGAAATGGGTCGCCCGCGACGCCATCGTCAGCGTCGACTCCTCCCACGCGATCGCCTTCAGCAGCGTCGCCGGGACGCGGCGCGACCCGTCCGTTCGCTCGCCGCGCACGCCGAACTCGACCGGCGGCAACCCGAAGTACGGGTCGCCGGGGAAGAGCGCGTCGAGCGCCGCCGCCTCGATCGTGCCAAGGTAGATGGCGCGCGTCTCCCCCGCCTCGTACGCGGACGGCGTCCGCAAAAAGGCGCAGGCCGCCGCGCTGTGGCCCCCGCCCGCGGCCACGGAGGCCACGGACAGCAGCACGACCAGCAGGGAGGCGGCGGCGAGCGTGAGCAGCGGCCCCCGCAGGCGCTCAGCCACGTGTCGTCCAACCGATATAGATCAGCTCGCTGCCGGCGGTCACCGCGTGGCGTTGCCCGTCAACGGAAATCACCACCATCGACTCCGCCCCCGGCTCGAAGGCGCTGCGCCCATCGAAGCTGCGGGCGGCCAGGTAACGGCCGTCCGGGCTCCAGCCAAGCGGCGCGTCGAAGCCCCGCTCCGGCGCGGCCAGCGCCGTCACGCTGCCATCGGCGAGCGAGAGCGTCGCCGCCGACGCCGTCGCGTCCGGGTACGGCTCGCGCCCGAACGTCAGCGCCCCGCCCGCCGGGTCCCATACCGGCGCGAACTGCTGCGAGTCGGCGGTGGCCAGCCTGATCGACACATCGGCCGCGTCGCCGCCCGTCATCGAGACGACGTGCAGGCGCTGCAGCACGCGCTCCCCTGTCCGCTCCGGCGCCAGGTAGGAGAGGCGGCTGCCGTCCGGCGAAAGCTGCCAATCGCGCGCCACCTCATCGGAGGCGTGCAGCAGCCAGTCGACGTTGCCGTCGCCGTCGACGCTGAGCAGGTCCGTTCCGCCGGTCGAGAGCTCCACGAACAGCGTCGTGCCGGAGTCCGTTGTCGCCACCGGGATGACCCCGAACTCCCCGGCGTAACGGTGCACGATGCGCCGGGTCCGGCGTTCGAGGTCGTAGCGCACGATGCGCTGTTCGCCGTCTACCCCGAATGCCCGATACGCCAGGTAAGCGCCGCCGGCGGCGAAGACCGGCGCGGCGAAGAGGTCGGCGTCGCGAGCAAGGCGTGTCCGCTCGCCGCCCTCGACGTCGAGCAGCCACAGCTCGGCCCCAGCGCCCCGCCCCCGGCTGCCGGGCGGCAGCGCGAGGAAGGCGACGAGCGCCCCCGCCATCGCCGGCGCCGGGTTGATGCCCCAGCCCTCGGCGTGCTCGACCGTCGTCACGAGTGTGCGCCGGGTCGTATCGTCGGCGTCGGCGCTGTAGATGCGGTCGGCAAGCTGGCCGAACTCGGCGAAGACGAGCACCGGTGCGCTATCGCCGGCATTGCCGGCGCGTTCGCCGGGGCGTCCCCCGACCGCCACAGCGATCACGAAGAAGCCGAGCACGGTGACAGAGACGAAGATCAGCGTGGCAAGGCGGGGCCGAGTCATATATCTGACGCCAAGATGCACTCCGGGCCCCGCCGCCCGGTGGTCTCACGATACGGACGAGTCCAAAATCATGTCAACGCCTGCGGCGAGGGTCGGCACCCACGCGGCTATGCTCGTTCCGTGGTAATCATCGATCCATGATTCTGCGCTACTTCTCCGTGATCGGTGACGCGCCGGAGGCGTTCGTCGTGGTTGTCGGCGCATTCGCCTTCACAATCCTGTTCAGCCTCTCCTTCCACGAGTTCTCGCACGCCTACGTCGCCGACCGCCTCGGTGACCGCACGCCGCGGTCGATGGGACGCGTCACGCTCAATCCCAGAGCGCACATGGACCCTGTCGGATCGATGATGATCCTCTTCGTCGGCTTCGGCTGGGCAAAACCCGTGCCGATCAATCCGTTCAACACAGCGAACCCGCAGCGGTCACTGGCGATGATCGCCAGCGCCGGCCCCCTCTCGAACCTGGTGATGGCCGGGCTGGCCGGCATTCCGATCAAGACCGGCATGGTCGTCGGCTCCCACCCCTTCGTGCACCCGGCGGTCGTCGACAACCTCGCGCAGTTCGCCACGCAGAGCCCGGGCCACCTGGTCGGACTGTTCCTCGGCACGGTCGTGCTGATCAACGTGCTGCTGGCCATCTTCAATCTGCTGCCGCTGGCCCCGCTCGATGGCTTCAACGTCGCGGTCGGGCTGCTGCCACGGGACCTCGCCGACCCGCTGGCACGGGCGGCACCCTGGATGCCGGGCATCCTGATGTTGCTGATCCTCATGCCCTTCATCACCGGCTTCAGCCCGCTCTTCGACGTGATGGCGCCGGCCATCGACTTCCTGCTGGACCTCTTCGTCGGCGATCGCCTCCCCGTCCGCTTTGGGTAATCCAGCACGCGCCGCCGCGTACCGCGTCGGGCAGGTGCTGCGAGGCTTCCGCACGACGATCCCCGGCGACGACGCCGCGGACGTTCAGGCGCTGCTGACCGGTGCTGAACTCGCCTTGTTCCTGCGGATGCACGCCCGCGACCGCGTGCATGCCATCTGCGTCATGCGGCGGCTCGAGCATGAAGGCGCCGCCTCGCGCGACTTGCTCGCGGCGGGACTGTTGCACGACATCGCCAAGGGCAACCCGCGGCTGTGGGAGCGCTCGTTCTTCGCCATCGTCGAGTCGCTCTCGCCACGCGCCCTCGACCGCATCGCCGCACGCGACGGCATGCGCTGGCGACGGGCGATGTGGGCGCTGCTCCATCACCCGGCCGTGGGCGCCGCGCTGCTGAGCGAGGCCGGCAGCACCGGACGCGTGGTTGAACTGGTCGCGCACCATACGGAACGGACCGGCCCTCGTGCGCGCTCCGACTCGGAACTGGCATCGCTCATCACCGCCGATGGTGCGTGCTAGGATCAGGCTTCAATTCCCATCGCGCGGGGAGAGATCGGCGTCATGCCACGAATCGCAATCATCGGCACCGGCCTGATCGGCGCATCGATCGGCCTGCGCCTGCGCGAGAAGTCCGAGATCAAGGACCTCGAGGTCGTCGGCGCTGACCGCGAGTTCGACATCGCCAAGCGAGCCGAGAAGATTGGCGCCATCGATAGCGCGATACGCGACCCACGCCGGGCGGTGAGCGACGCCTCACTCGTGATCCTCGCCACCCCGGTGCTCTCGCTGCGGGGGGCGATGGCCGACATCGCGCCGGCCCTGGAAGAGGGCGCGATCGTCACCGACACCGGCTCAACCAAGACCGAGGTGATAGCCTGGGCCGGGCGCGAGCTGCCGGACGAGAACTCCTTCGTCGGCGGACACCCGATGGCCGGCAAGACCGACGCCGGGCCCAGCTTCGCGGAGTCCAACCTCTTCGAGGGCGCACGGTGGGTGATCGTGCCCTCACGCCACGCCTCCGAGGGCGCCGTTCGCACCGTCCGCAACCTGGTCGAGACGATGGGCGCAACGGAAATGTTCATGGACGCGGAGGAGCACGACGCCTACGTCGCCGCGATCTCGCACCTGCCGCTGATGGCTGCTACCGCGATGTTCACGATGACCCGCGATTCCGAGGCGTGGCCGGAGATGTCGAAGCTGGCCGCCGGCGGATTCAACGACACCACCCGGCTGGCGGGTACGGAGGCGAACGTCGCCTTCGACATCGCCGTCACCAACCGCACCCAGATCGTGCACTGGCTGGAACGCTACCGCGAAGCCCTGGCCGACCTGCAGGAGCGCCTGAGCGACGAGGAAGGTGAGGACCTGTTCCGCCACATGGCCCAGACGAGCTGGGACTACACGAGCTACCGCGAGGGCGCGACCGGCCGGGAAGAGATCGACCAGAAGGCCTCCCCGATGCCAAGAGCCGAACTCGGCAACCTCTTCATGGGCGAGGCCCTCGCCAGCAAGATGCGCGAGCTGACTGCGGCCAGTGAGGAGCGCCTTCGCGAGCTAGATCGCGAGGAGCGCCTCACCCGCAGGGAGTAGCGCCGTGGCCGAGCCCGCGACTCAGGAGGCGTCGGTTATCGTCCGGCCGGCAGCCCGCCTGCGCGGCGCCATCGCCGTCCCCGGGGACAAGTCGATCACCCATCGCGCGCTGATGTTCAACGCCCTCGCCCGCGGTGACGCCCGCATCGACGGCTTCCTCGACGCCGACGACACTCACTCCACCGCGGCGGCGCTGCGTGCGCTCGGTGTGCGCATCGACGACTCTCAGCCGGGCGTCGTCACCGTGTACGGCCGCGGCCGCGACGCGCTGACCGAACCCGACGACGTGCTCGACTGCGGCAACTCCGGGACGACGATGCGGCTGCTCTCCGGGCTGCTGGCCGGGCTGCCGATGACGGCGGTGCTGAGCGGGGACGGCTCGCTGCGACAGCGGCCGATGGGCCGTATCGTCCGTCCGCTGGTGGCGCTGGGCGCCGACGTTCGCGCCCGCGCCGGGGACACGCTGCCGCCGGTCATCGTGCACGGCGGGCCGCTGCGTGGCGGCGCCCGCGTCGAGACCGGCGTCGCCTCCGCTCAGGTGAAGTCGGCCGTGCTGCTGGCCGCGCTGGCGGCCGACGGCGACACCACCGTCGTCGAGCCATCGCAGACCCGCGATCACACCGAACGCATGCTCGCCGCCATGGGCGCGACGGTGCAGGTCGAGGGCCCGGCGATCACGATCGTGCCGCCGGACGGCGACCTCAGCCCCGTCG
>JASLOV010000112.1 GCA_030745285.1 Dehalococcoidia bacterium
GGTCGGCGACGAGGTCGACGTGCTCCACACCGTCTTCTCGCCGCTCTCCGTCGTCGGGCGGCTCTGCGGGACGGAGCCGCGGCTGATCGAGCTGGCGTCCGAGGATCCAGCGGCCACCCACAGCGCGATCGCGGCCGCGACCGAGACGCTGGCGGAGTACTGCGTGGCCGCCCTCGAAACGGGCGCGGCCGGCATCTTCTATGCACCGCTGAGCTGGGCCAGCCACGACGTCTGTTCGGAGGACTTCTACCGCGAGTTCGGCCGGCCTTACGACCTGCAGATCCTGGCCGGCATCCGCGCGGCCGAATTCAACGTGCTGCACGTCTGCCGCAACCACAACATGATCGACCTGCTGCTCGACTACCCGGTCGCCGCCGTCAACTGGGCCGACCGCGGCCAGGGCAACCCCTCGCTGGCGGCGGTGAAGGGCCGCACGGCGATGGCCGTGATGGGCGGCATCGACCAGACCGGGTTGGCGACAATGTCGGCGGAGGAGACCGCCACCCAGGCGACCGACGCTCTCACCGCCGGACCGGACCGCCTGCTGCTCACCGCCGGCTGCTCGATCCCGCCGGCGACGACCGACGCGAACCGCGCCAGCGTCGTCGCGGCGGCCCGCGGATAGTCCCCGCGCGCTAGGCGCTCACACGATAGACGTGGTCACCGGCGCGGCAGCGCTCCGCGACCTTGATGCCGACCGAGTCGCCCGCACCGGCCTGGTCGACGCCGTCGTGATCGATCTGCATCGAGTCGACCGTCATCGTGAGGTCCGTGGTGTGCCCTTTGATCTGGATGGAGTCGCCGACGCTCAAGTCGCCTGTGAGCGCGATGCCGGCAACGCCGACCCTGGCGAAGTAGTCATCCACCCTGCCAACCTCTGTCCCGGCCTCAGGGCCAACGTCAGTCTCGACCATGATGCATTCCTCCTGCTGACACCGTAAGTTTAGCGCCAGCGACTACGAGAGCTGAAGAGCAGCTAGAATCGGCCCGCCATGACTGACCCGCCTGCACCCGCATCGCGCGACGTGATGGAGCGAATCTTCGCTCCCCGCTCGATCGCGGTCGTCGGCGTGCCGCGCGGCATGAAGACCGGCCGCATGTTCCTGGAGGCGCTGCAGAAGCCCGGGTTCCGCGGCGATCTCTACCCGATCAACCCGAACGCCGACGAGATCCTGGGGCTGAAGGCGTACCCGTCGATCGAGGCGATCGGCGCGCCGATCGACCTCGCGATCGTCGTCACCCCGCCGGGCGCCGCCGTCAACGTCGTCGAGGACTGCGGCAAGGCTGGAGTCGCCGGTGCGGTGATGTTCACGGCCGGCTTCGACGAGCTCGGCTCGGCCGAAGGGAGAGCTCGCGGCGCAGAGCTGCGCGCGACGGCCAAGCGAGTGGGGGTGCGTCTGGTCGGCCCGAACTGCATGGGGCTCTACGTGCCCGCGCTGGGGATCGCGCCGTTCCCGAACATGTCGGCGCAGTCAGGCGACATCGGCTTCATCTCGCAGAGTGGCTCCCTGCTCAGCTTCTTCGCCCGCGAAGGGACGGTGCGCGGCTTCGGCCTGAGCAAGGCCGTCTCCATGGGCAACCAGCTCGACCTCGAGGGGGCGGACTTCGTGCGCTACCTCGCCGACGACGAGCAGACAAAGGCGATCGCGATGTACGTCGAGGGTGCGCGCGACGGCCGCCGGCTCTTCGAGGCGCTGCGCTACGCCACCGCCCGCAAGCCGGTGGTGATGTGGAAGTCAGGCCGCACCGAGGGCGGCGCGCGCGCGGCGCGCAGCCACACCGGGGCGCTCGCCGGCTCCAACCAGCTCTGGCAGGCGATGGCACAGCAGGCCGGGGTAATCCCCGCGAAGACGATTCTCGAGCTGGCGGACCTCGTCGTGGCGCTGCGCATGCGGTTCCCGCCGGGCGGCAACCGCGTCGCCATCGTCACCGGGCCGGGCGGGCCCAGCATCTCTGCGACCGACGCGGCCGAGGAGGCGGGACTGCGGCTGGCCGAACTGGAGGGAGCGACGATCGAGCGGCTGGCGGGCGAAATCGCCGCCGTCGGCACCTCGCCGCGCAATCCCGTCGACGTCGGACTGATCATGTACGGGCCGATGGATATCTACGCGCGGGCGACCGAGATCGTGGGCGCGGACCCCAACGTTGACGCGGTGGTGGTGATCGGCGGACGCGGATCCGGCGACGGCGCGGACGGGTTCGCCCGGCAGATGACAGAGGCCCAGGACGGCATCGGCAAGCCGGTCGCGGTGATCCAGGCGAATCCGGCGGCGGAGCCGCTCCAGCGCTACGCCGAAGGCGGCGTCGGCGTCTTCGACACCGCCGAACGGGCCGTACACGCCTTCGCGAGCGTCCTCGCGCGCTGAACGTGCCGGGGCACGCGGACGGCATCAGCCTCCCGCCCCGACCAACCTGAACGCCAGCACCGCCGCCCCCAGCAGGCTGACGTCCTCGCCAAGCGGGCTGATGGTGAGTGGCACGTGCTCCGCGTAGCGAGGCAGCGCCTGCTGCCGCGTCACCTCGACCAGCTCGGCCCAGCGGGGACGCAGCCCCTTCATCACGCCGCCGCCAAGCACGAGCAGCTCCGGGTCGAAGATCGCCAGCAGCCCCGCCAGCCCCGAACTCAACCTCCGCGACGGCGGCGAGCGTGGCGTCGTGCCCGACCGCCACCGGCAGACCGAGCGCCGCTTCGAGCGCCGGCTTCATGGTCACGCCATCCCAGCCCGGCAGGTTCGGCGGGTGGCGGTACATTCCGCTGGCGGGGTCGATCGGTCCCGCCGTCGAGACGCCGACCGCCATGGCTCCGCCGCCCGCGGCAGCCTCGCGCACCTCGGCGAACATCGCCGCGAGGCGGGCCGCGGCATCAGCGAGTCCTCGTTCGGACAGCGTCGGAGCGGCGGCTCGGGCGCGCACGACGCCGCCGCGGTCGACGAGTGCGGCGCGCATCGCCGTCCCGCCGATGTCGGCGGCCAGCACGAGTGATTCGGGCACGACTCACCTCGTCCCACCTTCACCATCAGTCTAGCCACCGCAGTCCGGCCCAGCCGCCGGCGGGCCCGCGGCGGGTTGGCGCAGTCCGTCCGCAGTCGGTCAGTGGAGGGCGGCAGTGCTATAACTGCCCGGGGCGATAACTGCCCGACCGCAGCCGAGAGGGGCGCGACATGGCTGAGCACTCATCGGACAAGCCTTCATCGGACGAGCTTCGACCCGAGGACTGCCTCGCGCAGGTCGACGGTGATCTCACCGTCGACGGCCTCGACGGGCCGCTGCGCATCGTGCGCGACCGCTGGGGCATTCCCCACATCAAGGCAGCCAGCGCCCGCGACGCCTTCTTCGGCCAGGGATTCTGCATGGGGCAGGACCGCCTGTTCCAGATCGAGCTCTACCGCCGCATGGCGCACGGCACGTCCGCGGCAATGATGAACAAGGGGCTGCTCGGCCGCGACCGCCAGAACCGCCGCCTCGGCTTCGGCCGCCTCGCCGCCCGCGAGTGGGAGGAACAATCGGACGAGGCGCGCATGATCCTGCAGGCGTACTCGGACGGCATCAACGCGGCGATCGCCGCCGGGCCGAAGCCGTACGAGTTCCGCGTGCTCGGCCACGAGATCGAGCCCTGGTCGCCCGTCGACTCGCTGGCCGTGCTGAAGATGGTCTCCGCCGGCGCACACTGGGCGACACGGCTGCGCTACGCCGCGACGGCGAAGGCGCTGGGCGCCGAAGCGGTCAACGCGATGATCGCCGATGTCGCCAGCGACGCCACGCTGATCACGCCATCCGGGGCGCGCTGGACGCTGGATGCACACCCCTTCGTGGACGACGTCGAGGCGGCCATGGGGGAGCCGGACGGCATCGTCGCGGCCGGGGGCGGCTCCAACTGCTGGGTGATCCACGGCTCGCGCACGGACACCGGCGCACCGATCGTCTGCGGCGACCCGCACCTGGCGATCGGCATCCCCGCGCAGTGGTACGTCGTGCACATGGAGTGCCCGGAATTCACCGTCGCCGGGCCCTGCAACCCGTGCTACCCGGGCCCGGTCTACTACGGCCACAACACGAAGATCGCATGGACGATGACCCACTCCAACGGCGACCGCTGGACCGTCTACCGCGAGCAAATCCGCCAGGGCGCCGACGGCCCAGAGGCGCGCTGGCTCGATGGCTGGGAGCCGCTAACCCGTCTCGACGAGCAATTCGAGGTGCGCAACGATGACACGGTCTCCGCGACGATGTGGGAGACCCGCCACGGCGTCGTCGTCGCGGGCGACCCGGAGCAGGACGACGAGGTCGTCGCGGCCCGCTGGGGCCTGGCCGAACCGGCGCACGACTTCGATGCCCACATGACCTACTTCACCGCCGAGACGATCGATCAGGCACGCGCGGGCTTCAACCGGCTGGACTCGATCAGCGGCAACTATTGCTTCGCCGATCAGGCCGGGGACATCGGCTACCAGTACGTCGGACGCATCCCGAAGCGCCCGGCCTGGGTGCTGCCGGTGCCCGGCTGGGATGGCGAGCACGAGTGGGACGGCAACATCTCGACGGACGAGCTGCCGACTGACGAGAATCCCGACAACGGCTTCATCTTCACGGCGAACAATCGCACGACGACGCCGGACTACCCGCACTACCTCACCTTCGGCGCGACCCCGTTCCGCGCCGACCGCTTGCGCGAGATCTTCGAGGCGACCGAGGTGTTCAGCCTCGATGAGATGCCGCAGCTCCAGGGCGATCAGACCAGCGTCCCGCTGCGCACGCTGGCCGAGCGCTTCGTCAGCTTCGAGGCGGCCGATGACGACGCCCGGGCGATGCAGGGGCTGCTGCGCGGCTGGGACGGCAAGATGACCGTAGACTCGCCCGCCGCGCTCGTCGCCTCGGAGACGCGGGACCTGCTTGCCCGCGCCACCGTCGGCCGCTACCTCGACGATGTCCCCGGCCAGGGGCCGACGTCGCCACTGGACCGCTCGATGCTGTTCACGCAGATCACGAAGGATGAGCGGGGCATGCTCGGCGCGTTCGAGTCATGGGACGCCGCGATCGAAGACGCGCTGGCGCGTACCGCGCCCGCGCTGCGCGAACGCCACGGCGATGACCGCTCGCAGTGGCGCTGGGGCGACGAGCACCAGATGCCGTGGCGGCACAACCTCGGCCGCGATCCGGAGCTCGCGGACGCAGTGAACCTGCCCGACGTGCCTATCGGCGGCGACTCATCGACGCCGTTCGCCACATCGACGCGGGCCGGCGTGACGGGCAACTCCGGCGTCTCGTTCCGGCAGATCCTTGACCTCAGCGACCTCAACGCGGCGCGCATCTGTATCCCGCCGGGCAACTCGGGCCAACCGGGCTCGCCGCACTACGCGGACAACCTCGATCGCTGGCGCGACGTCGATTACCACCCGCTCTTCGTGGAGTGGGAGGACATCGAGGCGAATGCGGAAGGCGAACTGCGGCTGACGCCGGCCTGAGGCTGTTGAAGTGACGGCCGGGGGCCGGCCCGGTCGTGCCGGCTAGCGGTCGGCGCGGTTCTCGTCGAAGTAGTCGAGCAGGTCGAGCGGCATGACCACGGCCGACAGCAGGTTCATCAGGTGCCCGACTATGCGCTTGAAGTAGCGGTACATCAGCGCTCGCGGCACCGACTCGCGGCCCGGCCGTTCCGACTCCACGAGCTTCGCCACGCGAGCGTCGAAGATGTCCTGCATCTCGTCGCCCTCGCGGATCAGGCGTTCCGCTGCCGCGCGATCTTCGTTGCCGAAGGCGCTGGCGGCCTCCGTGATCATCGTAGAGATGCGGTCGCGGTAGTCGATCACCTCGTCGCGGTCTCCGTCGCCCGTTAGCCCGCCGCCCCGCGCCGCCACGTCGAAGATGTTCTTCGCGTAGTCGCCAATGCGTTCGACGTCCTTGACGATGCTCATGTAGACGAGGATGGCCGAGATCTGGGAGGTGCCATGGACGCTGGCGTGGACCATCAACTCGCGGCGGATCGCTCGCTCCGCTTCGTTCACCTTGCTGTCGGTCGTGCGCAGGTCTTCTCCCACCGAGCTCGGTTCAGCGCCGTCGAGCAGCGCGGCCGTCGCCACATCGAAGGAGTGGCGGTCGTTGGCGAGCATCTCCAGCAGCATGCCCTGCACGTGCTCAAGCTGCTGCTCGCCACTGCCGCGGAAGAATCTCCGTACCATCTGGCCCGTCCTAACGCAGTACCACTATGCCAGTCAGCGGCACGATCAGGAACATGCCCACCACGTAGACGCCGACGATCGCGCGTCTCCTCACCGCCAGCTCCGCCAGCCACTCGGCGAGACGCACCGGGGTGTATCTGAGGTCTCCGGCCGGATAGAGCAGGAAGTGCAACGCCACCCCGCCAAGGTTGAAGAGGACGTGGTGGAGCGCGATGACCAGCCCGGCACGGAGGTCGACGGCAAGCGAGGCGAGCAGCGCCGTGACCGGCGTTCCGACATTCGCCCCCAGCGTGATCGAGTAGGCGTTCCGAATCGCGAACACGCCCGAGCCCACCAGGGGCACGACGACCGAGGTCGTAATGCTCGACGACTGCACCGCAACGGTGATGATCGTGCCAAACATCGCACCGACCGCGCCGCCACCGCGACTCACGACGGAATTCAGCCCGCTCTCGATGCGACCCGCGATCAGGAGGCGCATGTTGCGGCTGACGAGGAAGAGCGACGCGAAGATCAGCGCTATCCCACCAGCAACCAGCAGCGTCGCCACCAGCTGATCGGAGTCGATCACGGACTCGAAGATGTCCTTGATGCGGCTGACCGGCCACTTCACGACACGCTTGATCGGACTGTCGGTCTCTCCACCCGTCCAGCCGGTATCGCCGACCAGGTCAGCCAGGAACTCCGCACCAATCGTCAGAAACCCTGTCCATAGCTCGAGCGGGAAGAAGATGACGACCGTCGTGATGTTGAAGAAGTCGTGCATCGTCGCGGCTGCGAACGCGCGCCGGAACTCCTCGCTGCGACGTGCCGACCCGAGCGCGACGAGCGTGTTCGTGATCGTGGTTCCGATGTTCGCCCCCATGATCATGGGGACGGCGATCTCCACCGAGATCGTGCCGGTGCCGACAAGCCCAACGATCGTCGACGTCGTGACGGACGAGGATTGAACGAGCACCGTCGCCAGGATGCCAGCGAACAGTCCGGCCAGCGGGTTGTCGACGTTCTCAAGGACGCGATCCTGGAAACCAGCGCCAAGTCCCTTGATACCTGAGGACAGCATCGAGATGCCGACGAGGAAGATGTAGAGAAGCGTGACCGCGACCGTAACGCGGAGGATCGGGATGCCGGAGGAAGAAGAAGAAGAGGAGGTGAAGGAGGTCGCGCCGGACGCTCTATCAGCCAACGAGTGAGCTACCTAGCACTGGAACTCCTCGATCACGCTGGGAGGATCGTCGGAAGGACGCTTAGGCGCAACCGCGACCAAGTTCGCTCGCATGCCCGCCCTCAACGGCCGGAGATCGTCTCCGCTCGATCAACCGTCCGACGCGTACCCGGAGGTCGTCGAGCGCGCCGCGAAAGGCCGCCCGTCGAGCCTCGTTCGAGCCGCTCGCCGCCGCCGGATCGAGGATCGACCAGTGCAGTCGCTCGGCCGCGCCGGGGAAGACCGGGCAGCTCTCGGCGGCGCGGTCGCAGACCGTGATCACGTAGTCCCAGGGCTCGTCGACGTAGCGATCGAGGTGCTTCGCATCCCTCGCGCGTCGATGCCCGCCTCACCCAGCGCCGCCACGGTGAGCGGATGGACACCCTGCGGGTCTGTGCCGGCGGAAGCGACCTTGAACCGATCGCCGCCGGCCTCGCGCAGCAGTACCTCCGCGATCTGAGAGCGCGCCGAGTTGCCGGTGCAGAAGAAGAGAACCTTCACCGCATGCTGCCCATCACCATTGGCCGCCGCCGCCGCACGCCGGCGGTACGCTGTGCGCGCAGCATACGAGGTGCTACGTGCCGCGAGTCGTCGTCGGAGATGTCGGGATCGAATATCGCGAGGCTGGCAGCGGCTTCCCACTCGTGCTCGCCCACGAGTTCGGGGGCAGCGCGGAGAGCTGGACGCCGCAGGTGCAGGCGCTCGCTCGTCGCTACCGCGTCATCACCTACGACGCTCGCGGCTATCCGCCGTCCGACGTACCGGACGACCCGGCAGCGTACTCGCAGGACCAGGCGGTCGAAGACCTGGCGCAACTGCTGCGACATCTGAACGTCGAACAGGCCTTCGTCGGCGGGCTCTCGATGGGCGCTGCGACGGCGCTGCAGTTCGGCATCCGCCATCCGGAAATGACGCGAGCGCTGATCGTGGCGGGCGTGGGCACCGGCAGCGCCGACCGGGAGGGGTTCGGGGAGCGATGCGAGCAGTTCGCCGCACGGCTGGACGATGGCGGCATGGACGCGCTCAGCGGCTACGTGCGCGGGGCCGAGCGCGTGCAGTTCCTGCGCAAGGACCTGGTGGGCTGGGAGGCGTTCGCGGAGCAGTTCTTCGCGCACTCTCCGCTCGGCTCGGCACTCACCCTGCGCGGCGTGCAGGGCGGGCGTTCATCGATCTTCGACCACGAGGAACAACTGCGCGCCATCGATCTCCCGGTCCTGATCATGGTGGGCGACGAAGACGAGCCCTGCCTGGAGCCGGCGCTGTTCCTCAAGCGCACGATCTCACGGTCCGGGCTCGTGATGTTTCCCCAGAGCGGGCACACCATCAACCTCGAAGAACCCGATCGTTTCAACCAGTCGGTGCTCGACTTCCTGCACGCTGTCGAGACCGGGCGCTGGGCAGCGCGCGAGGCGGGCAGCGGCGAAGGCTTCTCGCCCTAGCCGTACTGACCACACACCTGCGAGACAGCCGATCGTCTCCGGGCCTCCGACGAGACCTGGGGTCGAACGAACTCCGAATCTCAAAGGAGGCCCAGATGTCTGACGCTACGCTGCCGCCGCGCCGAACGCGCTACTCGTTCGTGTCACGTTGTCGCGTCGTGCAGGCGGTGCTCAACGGCCTGAGCCCGGGCGAAGCAGCGGCGGCGAGCGCTCGGAGGCTGGCTGCGGTGGCACAACGGACGCAGACCTCACGGCTCGCTCGGACGCAAGCCACCGCTCAGTCGTGTCTCACACCTACGTGGTCACTACACTAAGAACCCGCGCCGCCGCCTGCCTCGCCTCCGCCGGCCACGGCGGCGGGCGTCGCGCCCGGCAGCGGTCGGAACTCGCCGCGCCGCAGCATGTACCGCACCTCGCTGAGGCCCAGCGCGCTCGCGAGGAAGAAGGCCGACCAGAGCAGGGCCGGCACGATCAGCAGCACCCGCACGCCGATGCCGTCCGCCGCCCAGCCGAAGCCGAAGTTGAGGATCGCCATGTGCGAGCTCGCCATCATGATGTAGAGCGACATCACCCGCCCGCGTAGCTCATCCGGCACCACCTGCTGGATGAAGACGGCCGAGAGCGCCATGAACGTCGCCTGCGTCGCTCCGGCCAGCATCGCCCCGGCGATCACGGCGGCCGGGAACGTCGCCACGCCGAGCACCAGCATCGCGACGCCGCTGCCGAAGCCGGCCAGTGCCAGCGCGCGGCCGGTCGCGACCGGCGAGCTCACGAGCGAGAGCGCGAACGTGCCGATGATCGCGCCGGTGCCGATCCCGACGAGGATCGCGCCATAGATCGTGCTGGCGCCGCCGACGATCGTCGAGAGCGTCGGCATCATCGAATCGAACGACATCGTCAGCCCGCAGTGCACCATCACCATCACCATCATCGTGGCCACCCTGCGGTCACGCTGGACGTAGGCGACACCCTCGCGCAGGTCACCGCCGATGCTGAGCAGCGCCCGGCCGAGTCCGCCGCCGGCGGCGGCCGCGGCCTCCGACTGGCGGAAGCGGATGCGCCACACCCCGAACAACCCGAGCGAGAGCAGCACCGTCGAAAACAGGAAGACGTAGCCGGCGCCGGCGAAGGCCAGCAACGCCGCCCCGAAGATCGGCCCGATGATGCGCGAGCCGTGTTGCGCGATGCTGCCGAGCGCGACGGCGTTCAGGAGCTGCTCACGGGGCACCAGGTTCGGCATCATCGCCGTTCGCGCCGGCACGGTGCCCGCTTGCGCGACGCCCGAGACCAGCGAGAGCGCGACGACGTGCCAGAGTTCGACGACATCGGCAATCGTGATCACCGCCAGCACCGTCGCCGAGGCCACGGCCACCGCCGTCGTCACCAGCAGTTGTTGCCGCCGGTCGACGCGGTCGGCGATCGCGCCGGCCACCGGTCCGATGAAGACGAAGGGGATGAAGCTGGAGAATGTGACCGCGCCGACCGCGGTGGCGGAGTCGGTCATCTCGAAGACGAGCCAGCCGCGGCCGAGCACCATCGCCCACCGTGACCCGGCCGTGAAGAACCCGCTGATGAAGAGCAGCCGGTAATCGGCCGACTGCAGGGCGGGCATGCGTGCGAGCAGGGCTGAGCGAACCGCCATCGAAGCAGTTTACACGTCACGCGAGGCGCTCGGGCGCGTGCTAGGCTGCCCCCCCATGGCCGCAGCCAGTGCTCGCATCATGCTCGGGACCGCCTCGTGGACCGACAAGCCGTTGATCGAGAGCGGCAAGTTCTACCCGCCCGAGGCGAAGAACGCCGAGGCCCGGCTGCGCTACTACTCGTCGCAGTTCCCCCTCGTCGAGGCGGACACGACGTACTACGGCCTGCCGACTGAGCAGACGGCGAACGCCTGGGTCGACCGCACGCCGGACGGCTTCACCTTCGACGTCAAGCCTACTCGCTCTTCACGGAACACCCGACGCCGGTGGCGCGGCTGCCGAAGGCGATCAAAGAGCAGCTGCCCCCTGCCCTCTCCAACAAGCGCCAGTTCTACCGCAAGGACGCGCCGCCCGAGATCGTCGACCTCTGCTGGTCGACCTTCATCGACGCGCTGCGGCCGCTGTACGAGGCGGAGAAGCTGGGCGTGATCGTCTTCCAGTACCCGAAGTGGGTCTTTCCCGGCGGCGATACCTTCGACTACTTCGAGCAGGTACGGGACCGCCTCGGCCCCTACCGCGCCGCGGTCGAGTTCCGCAACGAGAAGTGGATGGACGCGGCCAACCAGGAGCGCACGCTGGCGCAGCTCGGCGACCTTGACTTCTCGTACATCTGCGTCGATGAGCCGCAGGGCTTCCAGTCGTCCGTCCCGCCGGTCGCCGCGGCGACGAACGAGCTCGGCTTCGTACGCTTCCACGGCCGCAACTACGAGATGTGGGAGGCGCGCACGAAGACATCGTCCGAGCGCTTCGACCACTACTACCGGCCGGGCGAGATGGACGAATGGGTGCCGAAGATCGCCGCCCTCGCCGAGGAGACCGAGGCCGTCCACCTCATCCTCAACACCAACAACTTCGACCAGGGCCCCTCGAACGCGCGGCTGCTGCAGGAGCGCCTGACCGCCGCCGACGTGCCCGTGGCCGCCTGGACGCCCGAGGAGCCCGCACCGCCCGCCGACCCGCAGCAGGGGCGGCTGCTCTAGCCAGGCGTGTAGTCGCGTGCGCTACGATCGTCGGATGCTGAGGCATCAACGGCAGCTGCACTCGCGGCGGCAGGCGCTGGCCGTGCTGGGCGGACTGATGGGCGGCGGCGCGCTCGGCGCGCTGCTCGCGGCCTGCGGCGGCGTCGCACCCGAGGTCGTCGCACCCACGCCCCCGTCCCCATCGACGCCGGACACCGGCGTCGAGACCGCCCGCGTGGTGCCGACGGCGTCGGCGACGCCCACGCCGCGCCCAGTACCGGCCCGAGGCCGGGTCGAGCGCACCCTGCTCGCCGGCTCGGAGTGGGAGACGCCGCTCCTGACCACCCACAGCGGCGTCGAGGGGCCGCGCGTGATGGTACTGGGCGGCGTGCACGGTAACGAGCCGGGCGGGTGGCTGGCCGCGGAGGGCATCGCCGAGTGGCAGCCCGAGGCCGGCAGCCTGCTCGTCGTGCCCCGCGCCAACGTGCTCTCGACGTACGAGTTCACGCGCACGCTCGACGGCTTCGGCGACCTCAACCGCCTCTACCCCGGCCGCGCCGATTCGGTCCTGCCGATGTCCCGCATGGCCGCGGCGATCACGGCCGCCGCCCGCGAGTTCGAGGCGGACCTGTTACTCGACCTGCACGAGTCCTGGGGCTTCTACTCGGAGTACGCCAGCGACCAACGCGGCAGATCGACGCTCGGGCAAACGGTGACGAAGGGCAGCGGCCCCTTCGAGCTGGCCGATATCGCCGCCGCCGTCGGCGCGGTGAACGAGCAGGTCTCGGCGCGAGCAGCTGCTGCTGCGCGAGCGTGGCTTCCGTGGCTGGGGGTTCCGCGTCACTGACGAGGAGGCGCGCTCCGGCACGTTCGCCAACGGCTTCCCGACCGGCAGCAGCTCGCTCTCGCTCGGTTCGCACGTGCCGGGACTGACGCCGGTGCTGATCGAGATGGGCCAGCAGCGCCAGCCGGAGTCGCGACGGGCGGAGCTGCACCAGCTCTTCGTCCGCGCGACGCTCGAGCGCTGGGGCATGCTCTAGGCGCCTCGCCCCTGCCTCGCATCGCCCAACCCTGCCCCGCGTTGCCTCCCCCGGCCCTGCTGCCGTAGCGTGTCGCCCGCTGCCCGCCGACGGTCGGGGGCGAAGCCGCGTTCGCATCAGGGTGAGGAGCACACGATGAAATTCAGCGCATGGCCGGGCTCGGCGACGAAGTGGGAAGACCTGCTGGACCTCTGTCAGCACGTCGAGCAGACAGGGTGGGACGGCCTCTGGATCGCCGACCACTTCATGCCCAACCGCCCGGACAGCAACATCGGCCCGACCCAGGAGGCGATGACGCTGCTGGCCGGGCTGGCGGCGGTGGTGCCGCGGCTTCGGCTCGGCACGCTCGTGCTCGGCAACACTTACCGCAACCCGGCCGTGCTGGCTAAGCAGGCCGCACAGGTCGACATCATCAGCGGCGGCCGCCTGGTCTTCGGCCTCGGCGCCGGCTGGCAGGAGAACGAGCACGAAGCCTACGGCCTGGAGTTCTCGACCGTCGGCGGCCGCATGCGGCGTCTCGAGGAGGCGGTGGAGATCATCCAGAGCCTCTTCCGCAACGAGCAGACGAACTTCGACGGCCGCTACTACCAGATGAAGAACGCGCCGCTCGACCCCAAGCCGGTGCAGCGCCCCAACCCACCGATCCTGATCGGGGGCGGCGGCGAGAAGGTGACGCTGCGCATCACCGCCCAGTACGCCGACGAGTGGAACACCTGGGGCGGCCCCGAGGTGCTCAAGCACAAGATCGGCGTGCTGAACGAGCATTGTGCGAAGCTCGGCCGCGACCCTTCGGAGATCCTGCACTCGGCGCAGGCGCTCGTCGTGCTCTCGGACGACAAGGAAGTCGTCGAAGCAGCACGCGGCCCCGGCCGCGCCGCCATCGCCGGCAACGCCGACGAGGTGAAGCAAGTGATGCAGGAATACGTCGACGCGGGCGTCGACGAATTCATCATGCCCGACTTTAACCTCGGCCGAGCAGTCGCGCAGCGCAAGGAAGCCTACGACCGCTTCATGGCGGAGATTGTTCCCGAGTTTCGGTAGGGGCTACGCGTAGAAGTTCCAGCGGTCCGTGCCCTGAAGCAACGAGCGGGCGTGGTTGATTTCGCCGGCGTGGTAGGGGGCGTGCGCGAGCAAGATGGTGACGATGTCGCGCAGGGGGCGGGGCTCGCCCCAGTGCAGCGGTCGTGGCGCGTCGAGGGCGGCGAGGGGCACGACGAAGCGGCGGTGGCCCTCGCGCATCTACTCGATGGTCTCGGCCATCGAGCGCGAGGCGGTGGCCTCGGTCGCTTCGGCTTCCCATTCGCTCCACGAGCGCGTGCCCGCGCCGAAGGCGAAGTCGGCGTAGACCCACGGCGCGAGGCCGGCGTGCTGCGCGATTGCGGCGATGGTGCGGCCGCCGCCCTCGGGCAGTGTCGTTCACGTCGAGTCGTCGACGTTGCGCAGGCTGGCGATCAGCGAGGCTTCGCCGTCGCCCTCGAAGGCGAGGTCGAGCAGGCTGACCAGTAACTCGACCTGCGGATTGGGCATCGGGACCTCCTCGCGGTCAGGTACACATGCGGCGGACGATCTCGTACATCAGCTCGCAGCCCATGTTGAGGTTGTCCACCGTCAGGAACTCGTTGTTGGCGTGGAAGCCGGCCTCTTCCTCCTTGCTGAGCAGGCAGGGGATGAAGCCGTAAGCGGGGATGCCACGCTGGCGCAGGAAGCGGTTGTCCGTGCCGCCGACGGTCATCGAGGGGACGACGACGGCGTCCTCCATGGTGTCCAGCACCACGCCCTCGATCGTGCGGTACAGCTCGGTGTCCCAGTCGACGGCGACGGGGGCGTCCCGCTCCTCCGGCCCGGAGGCGTACTCGACCTCGACGCGCGGGTCGTCGATGTAGGCGCGCACCTGCTCGCGCCAGTCAGCGGCGGACTGGCCGGGGAGCAGACGGCAGTCGATCACGGCCTCGCTCTTGGCCGGGATGACGTTGGCCTTGATGCCGGCGTCCAGCATCGTGACGTTGAGGGTGTTGAGGAACGTGGCGCCGAGCTGCGGGGTGATGGCCATCGCCGCCTGCACGTCGCCCTCCTCTGCGCCGGGCAGCAGCCCCGCCTCCGCGAGCCGCTCGACGTAGGCGCGAGTCTCCGGCGTGTAGGTAACGCCGCGGTCCCACTCGGCGAGCTTGATCAGGGCGCGCATCAGGCGCACGGCGGAGTTGTCCTCGTGGGGGACGCTGCCGTGGCCGGGGGTGCCGACGGCGGTGAGCCGCAGCCAGCAGATCTGCTTCTCGTTGGTCGCCACGCCGAAGAGGCGCGTTTCCTGGCCGGCGAACTCGGCGCTGCCGCCCCCGCCCTCGTTGATCTCGAACTCGACGTCGACCAGTTCCGGCCGGTACTCACAGAGCCAGCCCATGCCCTTCGAGCCGCCGGTCTCCTCGTCCGGGACCGCGCAGAAGATCAGGTCGCGGGTCAGCACCAGCCCCTGCCGCCTGGCCAGCAGAAAGGCCATGAGCTGCATCACGCCGCCCCCCTTCATGTCGACGGCGCCGCGGCCGTAGACGCGGCCGTCCTCGATCACCCCCTCGAAGGCGGGGTAGTCCCACTGCTCCGCCTCCACCGGCACGACATCGGTGTGGTTGCAGAGCATGAGCGGGCGCTTGCTGCCATCGCCGGCGATGCGGGCGTAGGCGATGGCGCGGCCGGGCACGCCCTCGATGTATTCGCAGTCGATGCCCTCGGCCTCGATCAGCTCGCCGAGGAAGTGCGCGGCGGGGGTCTCGTTGCCCGGCGGGTTGGAAGTGTCGATGCGCAGGAAGCGCACGAAGATGTCGAGCGCCTCGGCGTGCACGGCGTCCCAGTCGATAGCAGGCGGCATCGGCGCTCCTCGTGGGGTGGAGCGCACAGAGTACCGCAAGACCCGGCAGGCAGCGCCCGGTGCGAGCCGATGCGCCGCCGCACTCCGTGCAGGCCGATGCGATAGCATCCGTCTCGCGCCGGCGGCGCGTGCGAGGAGGCGACGATGACCGTGACAATCGACTGGCTTGGCTGCGCGACGTTCCGGCTGTCGATCGATGGGCTCGTGATCTTCCTCGACACCTTCATGGACCGCGTCTCGACAGCGCCCGACACCGGCATCACGACGGCAGACGTGACGGAGGCGGACTTCGCGCTGATCGGTCACGCTCACTTCGACCACCTCGCCGGCGCGGACGTGGTCGCGAAGCGCACGGGCGCGAAGGTGATCGGCTCGCACGAGAGCGTGCGCGTGCTGCGGGAGGCGGGCGTGCCGGAGGAGCAACTGATCGGCAGCCAGGGCGGCGAACACCACCGCCTCAACGAGGACGTGACCGTGAAGGTCTTCTCCAGCCTCCACTCCTGCATCTGGACCCGCGCCGCCCCGGCCGGCACCAGCCTCGAAGGCGACCTCGGCCTGACCGAGGACGAACGCGTAGGGCTGCGCGCCTCGGCGGGCCCGCGCGGCGGTCGACGCCAGCTCGACCCGGCGCTGGCGAAGGAGATGGCGGAGCTGCGCGAGAACGCCGTCAGCAGCAACAGCCACGGCGGCGCGCTCGACTACCTGATCACGACGCCCCAGGGCACGATCTACTTCCAGGACAGCATGGGCTACTGGACCGGCGTGATGAGCAGCGTCAGCGCCGACGTCGCCATCCTCGCCGCCTCGGGCCGCGGCAACATCGACGGCGAACCGATCCAGGGCTCCGTCGAGCAGTTCATCACCAGCGAGGTGCAGATGCTGACGCCGAAGCGGGTGGTGCTCGGCCACCACGACAACTGGGTCGGCATGCCGGACGTGCCGGACATCGCCGACCTCTCGCCCGTGCACGATGAGCTGAAGCGCGTCGCCCCCGATGTCGAGGTGATCGAGCTCGGGTTCATGGACGGCACCACGCTGTTCTAGACGTGCGAACGGGCCACCCTTCGACGGGCTCAGGGTGAGCGGACGGGGCGGACGGCGTGAGCACATGCGAGACTCGCTCGTGGTGAGCCCGTCGAACCATCACCCGCTCGCAACCAGGAGTCGCTGATGTCCGAGGAGCTCCGCATCTCCCTGGTGACGACGCAGGCCGAGTTGAACGAGTGCCTGCTCGTCCGACGCGCGGTCTTCATCCGCGAGCAGGGGGTGACCGAGGAAGAAGAGATCGACGAGCACGACGGCGACCCGGCGACGGTGACGAGCGCCCTGCACGTGCTCGGTCGCGTCGAAGGGTTCCCCTCCGCCACCGGCCGGCTGCTGCTCGACTATCCCGCGGGCGAGAACGCACACATCGGCCGGGTGGCAGTAATGCAGCAACTGCGCGGCCGCGGCTACGGGCGAGCGGTGATGGAGGCGCTGCAGGCACAGGCTCGCGAGCGCGACATCGCCGGCATCACCCTCGACGCACAGTTACACGCGATCTCGTTCTACGAGGGGCTCGGCTACGTCGCCCGCGGCGATGTCTTCCTCGACGCCGGCATCAAGCACCGCTCAATGGACCTCGCGCTGTAGGCGCGCCCTACCCGTCCCCCGGCCTACCCGTCCCTGAGCGCCGTCGACGAGATGTCGAGGCGGAAGCGGTCCTCCGGCACGGCCACCAGCAGGCCGGCGACCGAGGGCGGCACGTCGACGTCGGCGAGCGTGCGGAAGGCGCCGTCGTGCTCACGGCCGGCGACGTAGACGCGGCAGCCGAGGTCGCGCATCTCCGAGAGGGCGTCGAGCATGGCCTGCTCGTCACCGTCGTAGTAGCGGGGGTGCACGAGCCGCACGGCGGTGTCCCAGCCGATGGCGAACGCGCGGCCGGGCAAGAGGCGCGCCTTCTCCACGAAGGTCGGCGCACGGGTAAGCAGCAGGTCACCGCTGGCCGCCGGGACGCCGGCGAACCGGTCGAGCCGCGCGAATTGCTCGATGCGGCGGCGCACCTCGGCCTCCGCGAGCGGCGGCTTGTCGACGTTCGTGACGGAGAGCTCGAAGCTGGCGTCCGCACCCTCGAGCGCCGCTGCGGCGGCGGCAAGCTGCACGTGGCCGTCGTGCAGCGGGTTGAAGGAGCCGGAAAGCACGACGCCGGCCGCCGGGACGCCCGGCTGGAGCACCTCGATCGCGCCATCCGAGGAGGCCGAGACGAGGCTGACCTCACCGGCGAGCAGCGCCCTCAGCGCGTCTCCACCGCCGCCATCGCTGCCGGCGCCGCCACCGTCACCAGCACTCACGATCGCTGCGCCTCGGTCACCTCGACCCCCTCGCCGTCAAGCAGGCCGAGCGAAAGGCCGCCCGCGCCATCGTCGACGCCGCACGCCTGGGCGAGCGTGCGCAGCACGAGGCGGCTGACGACATCCTCCTCGCCGGCGCGGTCGCGCTCGCCCTTCGCCAGCGTCAGCGTGTAGGCCCACTCGCCGCCGCCTCGACTGCTGACGGCCACGGCGCAGCGGTGGTCGCCCCGCTTCTCGCGGTCGGTCGCGATCGTTGCCGTGCAGGCGAGGCCGATTGCGGGGGAGCTGCCGTCTGCCAGCACATACGCGCGTTCTTCCGCCGCCACCGCCATCGCCAACGCGGTCTCGGCGGAGACGTACTCGGCCGGCTCAGAGCCGAGCAGGTCGACCATCGAGGACTGCGCGTACGGCACCGTCGCCTCGAGCAGCGTGCGCGAAGCGCCCGGCACGGCCAGCAGCCAATTGAGCGCCTGTGACCCGGCACCCGAGAAGACGTAGACCACCTTGTGGGGCACGCCGTGGATGCGCTTCACCAGGGACTCGACCAGCGCGTCGGCATCTTCGGTCACGCCGTCACGCTCGTCACGAGCTCATGCCCCTTCACACCCCGGCCAGCAGCGGCTCCAGCGCCTGCGCCCAGGCCAGCAGCCCCTCGTCCGCTCCAGAGCGGGCGCTGAGCTGGAGCCCCAGCGGCAGCCCGTTCGCGGCCGCCCCGGCGGGCAAGGTGACCGCCGGCATGCCGGCGTGGGTCCACGGCAGGTTCATCGCCGGGTTGCCTGTCGAGCCAAGCCCGAGCGGCGCCGGGCCGGTCGCCGGTGGGCTGGCCCAGGCATCAAGGCCGTGCTCGTCCATCAGCGCATGCATGCGCCGGCGCAGCTCGGCGATGCTGCTGCGCCCGGCCTCGCGCTCCTCCGCGCTCACCGCCCAGCCCGCCTCTACGAGATTTGCCGTGCGCGGGCGGTAGAGCGCGCCGTATTCGGCGTACCAGCGCTCGTGTACCTCCGCGAACTCCGCCGTCGCGATGTCGCGGTGACGCTTGCTCAGCTCGTCGATGTCATCGAGCGCATCGATCGACCGCACGCCGTAGCCGCCCTCGACGAGCCGCGCGACTTGGCGGTCGAAGGCAGCGAGCCCCTCCGGCTCCGTCTGGTCGAGGTAGGCGCCCCGCGGCACGCCGATCACCGGGCGTGCAGCGGCCGCATCACCATGCGCCGCGGCCTGCCAGCCATCGAGCAACACCGGCGCGACCAGCGCCAGCCCGGCGGCGTCCGGCGCGAAGACGCCGACGTGGTCGACGCTCGGTGAGTAGGCAATCACACCGTCGGTGGCGATGCGGCCGAAGCTCGGCTTGAACCCGGCGACGCCGCAGAAGGCGGCGGGGCGGATCACCGAGCCCACGGTCTGCGAGCCCAGCGCGAACGAGACGAGCCCCGCCGCCACGGCGGCGGCGGACCCGCTGGACGACCCGCCGGGCGTGTGCGCGCGGTTGCGCGGGTTGCGCGTCGCACCGGGCTCAAAGAAGGCGAACTCGGTCGTCACGGCCTTGCCCCCGACGAGGGCGCCAGCCTCTCTTAGCCGCGTGACGCAGCTCGCCTCCGGGCCATCGAACAGCTCGGACGGCACCGCGGTGCCGGCGCGCGTCGGCAGGCCGTCGACGCTGAAGATGTCTTTGACCGCGACCGTCAGCCCGTAGAGCGCCGGCCGGGCGGCCGCGTCCGGGTAGCGCGCCTCCAGCGCCGCCGCTTCGGCCGCCAGCCGCCCGCGGCGGTCGGGCTCCGGCACCAGCGCGAGGATCGGCGGGTTGTCCCGATCGATGCGGTCGCAGAGCGCCTCGACGTGAGCGGCGAGGTTGTTGCCGGCGGAGTCGGTCACGGTCCGAGCAGCGCGGCGTAGGAGTCGGGCCAAGCGTGGACATGGATGTCGGTCGCGCCTCGCAAGAGCGCGCGAGCACGGTCCGGCAGCTGGTCGAGCGAGCCGCCGGTCATCGCTAGATCGTGCCCTGGTCTCGCAGCGCGGTGATCTGGTCCCAGTCGTAACCCAGCGCCAGCAGGGTCTCCTCCGTGTGCTGCCCCAGCTCCGGCGCCGGACCCTGCACGAGCCCCGGCGTCTCGCTGAACGAGACCGGGTTGCCCACGACGCGGTGGTCGTTGCCGAACAGCGGGTGCTCGAGGTCGACGAGGTAGTCGTTCGCCCAGAATTGCTCGTCGGCAACCACGCTGGCGTAGTCGTGAATCGGACCGCAGGGGACGTCCGCGACCTTGAGCTCCTCGAGCCAGTGCTCCTGCGGCTTCGTGCGGATGGTGGACGCCAGTTCCTCAAGCAGCCATGGGGCGTTCGCGAAGCGAGCGAAGGGCTCGGCCGAGCGCTCGTCCGTCAGCAGGTCCGGGCGCTCCAGTGCCGCGCAGAGCCCGTCCCAGAACTTCGGCGTGAGCACACCGATCGTCAGCCACTTGCCGTCCGAGGCCTGGTAGTACGTGAAAGTGGGATTGCGGCCGGGGCGGCCGCGCTGCTCCTTGTTGTGGAGGAAGCTGGTGACGCTCAGCGTCTGCAGCGTCATCATCGCCCCGAGCTGGGAGACGTCCACCTTCTGGCCGACGCCGTGCCGCTCGCGCGCCACGATCGCGGTCATGACGCCGAAGGCAAAGACCATGCTGCCGACCTGGTCGGCCAGCCCCCAGCCGATGTGCACCGGTTCCGCGTCGGGGCCGCCACCCTGCGAGATCATCGCGCCCGACATGCCCTGCGCGACGACATCGAACGAACCATTGTCCGCCCACGAGCCCTTCGGGCCGAAGCCGCTGTTGATCGCGTAGATCAGCTGCGGGTTCACCTTCCGCAGGTCCTCGTAGCCGAGGCCCAGCCGGTCCATCACCTTCGGGCGGAAGTTCTCCGTCAGGACGTCGGCTTCTTCGACGAGCTTGCGCACGACCTCCTTGCCGGCCTCCACGCTGAGGTCGAGCGTGATGCTGCGCTTGCCGCGGTCCAGCGCCTCGAAGTAACCGCAGAACCCGTCCGGCTGGCGGCCGAGCGCCCGGCCGGGGTCGCCGTCTCCGGGTCGCTCCACCTTCAGCACCTCGGCCCCCATGTCGGAGAGCATGACGGTGGCGTGCGGCCCGTTCTGGAATCGCGTGAAGTCAAGAACCTTGATCCCCTCGAGCGGCGCTGGCATCGGAATCCCTTCGGAGCGTGGCGCGCGCAAGTTCGCGCCGACGCGATAATAGCTCGCATTCGCAAGCGGTGACCCGCAGCGGGCCGTCCCGTCAGGCGGGAAACGAGTCGGTCAGGAGGGGAAGAGCGTCGCCGTCACCTCGTCCATGAGGTCGACGACCGCGAAGTGTCCGGCGTCCGCGATGAAGACCGGCCTGCAGTCTGGAATCGCGGCGGCGACCGCATGGCCGCTCGCCGGCGGGACGCTGAGGTCGGCCTCACCGTGCCAGAGGTGGACCGGAACGGAGACCTGGCCCAGCTCGAAGCGCCACGGCCGGTCGAAGAGGCCGAGCTCCAGCTCCACGCCCTCGGCGCCGCCGCGGAAGGCCTCGCGCAGGTCTTCCGCAAGCACCGCCGTCACCTCGGGCCGCGCCATGATCTCCTCGTCGGGCTGCGGCAGCTTGCCCAGGAACTGCACCAGTGTACGGTCCGGCAGGCGCGGAGCGGCGAACGTCACGACACCCTTCACGACGCCCGCGACCACCCGCAGGCGGCGAGCGACCGAGATCAGCGCGCGATTGAGGCGGCTGATGCCGCCGGTCTCCGGGCCGACGTAGGCCGTCCCTACGCCGCTGATGATGCCGTCCCAGTGAGCCGCTCCGGCAGCTTCCACGCGCAGGCGGCGGCGTACGGCCCTCCGCCGGAGGACCCGGCCACGGCGAAGCGGTCGAAGCCCAGCGCGTCGGCCAGCTCGGAGACATCGTCCGGCCAGTCCGCGAAGGTGCGGTCGGGCAGGAAGTCGGAGCGCCCGAAGCCGGGCCGCTCCGGCGCTATCAGGCGAACACCGTCGCGTCGCGCGCCGGCATCGAACAGCTGTGCCAGCGTGCGCGAACCCGGCGTGCCGTGGAAGAAGAAGAGCGGCCGCCCCTCCGGGTCGCCGTACTGGGCGTAGCCAAGCGCTCGCCCGTCGCTCAGGCGTAGCTCGCCGGCCACGGCGTCGGCGTTCATCTCACGCGAGCCCCTCGGCCCCTCCGGTCCCTCGGGCCTCCGGTATCTCACTCCGGCTCCCATGCAACGGTGTGCAGCGTTTGGTTGCCGTCCAGCCCCTTCAGCGCGATCGGCTCCCGGGCGGAGAACCTGAACTCGCCGGACGGCTCGACCAGCTGCCGCAGCAGCGAGGATACGACGATCTCGCCGCCCGCCGCCTGCTCGGCGACGTGGGCCGCGTAGTTGACATGCCCGCCGAAGAAGTCGGCCGA
>JASLOV010000113.1 GCA_030745285.1 Dehalococcoidia bacterium
CGTGAACCACGCCACGAACAGCTTCGATATGCGGCGCATGGGCGGGTTGCGGCTGTCGATGCCGGTCACCTTCGCGACCTTCCTGGTGGGCGCGCTGTCGCTTTCCGGCGTGTTCCCGCTGGCCGGCTTCTGGAGCAAGGACGAGATCCTGCTCGACGCCTGGAAGCACAACGCCCTGTTGTTCTGGGTGGGGGCGGCCGTCGCCGGCATGACCGCCTTCTACATGTTCCGTGCGATCTTCCTGACCTTCCTCGGCGACTACCGCGGTGGCGAAGAGCCCGAGGACGCCGGTCATGGCACGGACCCGGCCCAGCCCCACGAATCGCCGCGCTCGATGTGGGTACCGCTAGCCATCCTCGCAGTGCCGGCCGCCGTGATCGGCTGGGTCAACATCGGCGGCGGCTTCGGTGAACTGGTCGAGGGGGCGCTGCCCGCGGACATGCGGCACTTCGAGGCGGAGGTGGACGCCTTCGTGCTGGTGGTCTCGACGCTCTTCGCGCTGGCCGGCATCGGCCTCGCCGCCGCGATCTACTTCTACCGGCAGCCGGCGGCCGAAACCGTGCGGCAACGCCTCGGCCCCGTCCATACGCTGGTCGAGCAGAAGTACTACCTCGATGTCGTCGCGGAGACCTGGATCGTCCGAGGCGTACTGAACGCCGGTGTGGGCGGAGTGCTGCGCGTTTTCGATACCTACATCGTCGACGGCATCGCCAACGGCGTCGGGCTGGCGACACGACGGGCCGGCGATGTGGCGAGGCGGGTGGAGACGGGGCAGCTGCAGGCGTACACGTCGCTGTTCCTCGTCGGCGTCGTCGTGGCGACGGTGGTGCTGTTTGGTGTCAGTGGCGATCAGCTCGACCGGCTGCGCGACTGGGTGGGGGTCTAGATGCTCACCCTGTTCCTGCTGCTGCCGCTGGGCGGCGCGGCGATGCTGGCCGTGACGCCGAACGAGCGGAAGGAGGAGGCACGCTGGATCGCGCTCGTCTTCAGCTCGCTGGCCTTCGCCGTCTCGGCCGTGATCTTCGTGCGCTTCATGCTCGAGTTGAACTCCGACGCGGGCGTCGAGGGCTACCTCTTCATCGACCGCTTCGCGTGGATCAACGCACGCGACGCCGGATTCGACGTGCAGTACTTCCTCGGCGTCGACGGGCTGTCGGCACCGATGGTGCTGCTGACCGGGCTGCTGTCGCTGGTTGCGGTGCTGATCTCATGGCGGATCGAGCTGCGCGTGCGCGAGTACTTTATTTGGCTTCTGGTCTTGGAGACGGCGGTAGCCGGGGTGTTCATGTCGCTGGACCTGATCCAGTTCTTCCTCTTCTGGGAGCTGGAGCTGCTGCCGATGTACATGCTGATCTCGATCTGGGGGTCGGGCCGCAAGGAATACAGCGCGATGAAGTTCCTGCTGTTCACCATCGCGGGTTCCGCCTTCATGTTGCTGGCCTTCCTCGTGCTGGGCCTGAGCGCGGACTCCTTCGATATCGAGGTGCTGACGGCGAACCCGCCGGCCGAGACGATCGTGCCGCTCTCGCTGCTGTTCTGGGGCGTGATGGCGGCCTTCCTGGTGAAGCTGCCGGTCTTCCCCGTCCACACCTGGCTGCCCGACGCCCACACCGACGCGCCGACGGCGGTCTCCGTGCTGCTGGCGGGCGTGCTGCTGAAGATGGGCGGCTACGGCATCCTGCGCATCGCGCTGCCGGTGCTGCCGGGCGAGGCTCGCGACTTCCGCTACGTGCTGGCGGCCATCGCCGCCGTCTCCGTCGTCTACGGCGCGGTGCTGACGCTGCGCCAGACGGACCTGAAGCGACTGGTCGCGTACTCCTCGGTCTCGCACATGGGCTACGTGCTGCTCGGCGTGGCGACGATGGGTGCGGTCGGGATGTCCGGCGCGGCGCTGCAGATGTTCACCCACGGCACGATCACCGGCCTGCTCTTCATCATGGTCGGGTTGGTGTACGACCGCACACACACGCGTGAGATCCCCGAGATGAGCGGGCTGATGCACCGCATGCCAGTGATCGGCGCGGTGATGCTGATCGCCGGCCTCGCCTCGCTTGGGTTGCCGGCCCTCAGCGGCTTCGTCGCCGAGGTGACGATCTTCCTGGGCGCGATCGCGGAGCACCCAGCCGCGACGATCGCCGCCGTCTTCGGCGTCGTGCTGGCCGCCGGCTACATCCTCTGGGCAGTGGAGCGTGTCTTCATGGGCCCGCCGAGTGACCGCTGGGCGCACCTGGACGACGCCACCGGATGGTGGGAGCGGCTGGCGATGGGCGGGATGGTCCTATCGATCGTCGCCGTCGGCATCTTCCCGCGTATCCTCACCGACGCCGTCGAGAGCGGCATCGCCCCGATCGCAGCGATCGTGGGGGCGGCCTGATGCCAGTCTCCGGGGCCTGGGACCAGCTCCACACCGTCGGGCCGGCCGCGGCACTCTTTGCCGGGGCCGGCGTCGTGCTCACCGCCGACCTGATCGACCGTCGCGCGCCGGTTCGCGTGCTGACGCTGCTGGCGCTGGCCGCGGGCGCGCTTTACACGCTGTGGCACGCGCTCACCGGTAGCGCGAGCGGCCCGGGGCTCGAGGCGTTCGAGGGCGCCGTCGTGCTCGACCGCTTCGCGCTCTACTTCGCCTTCCTGTTGATCGCGGTCACCGCCGCCGTGACGGTTGTGGCCGCCGAATTCACGAGCCGCATCGAGCAATCGGGCGAGTTCCACTCGCTGCTGCTCATCTCGGCCGGTGCGATGGTGCTGCTGGCGCAGGCGAACGACTTGATCATCCTCTTCGTCGCGCTCGAGACGACATCGATCGCTCAGTTCGTACTCGCTGGCATCGGCCGCGACGACCGATCGTCCGAGGCCGGTCTGAAGTACCTGCTCACGGGGGCGGTCTCGGCCGCCGTGCTGCTGTACGGCTTCGCCCTCCTCTGGGGCATTTCCGGCGCGACCTCGTTCGATGGCATCGCCGCCTTCGTCGGGCAGGGCGACGAGGGCACGCAGTTGGCGCTGATCTTTGCTTTCGTGCTGGTGACGGCGGGGCTCGGCTTCAAGCTGGCGATTGCGCCGTTCCAGGCGTGGGCGCCGGACGTCTACCAGGGCGCGCCGACGCCGGTCACGACCTTCCTCTCGGTGGCGTCGAAGGCGGCCGGGTTCGCGATTGTGCTGCGGGTCTTCTACGCCGGCTTTGGCGGGGCGGGCACATTCATCTCGGACGACTGGGCGGCGCTCTTCGCCGTGTTGGCCGGCGTCTCGATGACCTTCGGCAACATCGCGGCGATGCTCCAGACCGACGTGAAGCGGCTGCTCGCGTACTCCTCGATCGCGCAGGCGGGCAACATCGCGGTCGGCGTCGCCGCCGTGGCCGCCGGCAGCACTCTGGGGCCGTCGGGCGTGCTCTTCTTCCTCGCGGCGTACGCGGCGACGAACCTCGGCGCGTTCATCGTCGTCATCGCCGTCTCGGAGCGCATCGGCTCGGACCAGCTCGGCGACTACGCCGGGCTGCTGAAGCGATCGCCGCTGCTGTCGGTGATCCTCGTGCTCTGCCTGCTCTCGCTCACCGGCATCCCGCCGACGGCGGGCTTCCTGGCCAAGCTGTACGTATTTAATGCGGCCATTCAGACCGGTGAGACGCGGCTGGTCTGGCTCGTCGGCGTCGCCGTGCTCAACACCGCGATTGCGGCCTTCTACTACTTGCGCTGGGCCCGCCTGGTCGTGCTCGATGAGCCCTCCGACGCCTCGCCGGTGCGCGCCACGATATCCGCGCGCGTCCTGCTGGCCGTGGCGGCCGCCGTGGTGCTGCTATTCGGCCTCGTGCCCGCGCCGCTGATCTCCGCCGCGCAGCGGGCCGCGGAGGTGCTCCAGAGCAGCTAGCACCGCCGGAAGCGACCTGCCCCCGGACGCTGGATCCAAAGGCGACGTACCCTCAAGCCATGCCACATCAGATCGTCGTCGAACTCGATGGTCCCGCGCGTGGGCGGCTGGACGCCGCACCGTACGTCGAGCTGATCGAATCGACGCTCGACGGCGAGGGGCAAGGCGAGACTGCGCTGACACTGTTGCTGGCCGGCGACGAGCTGCTGTGGCGACTCAATCGTGAGCATCGCGCGGCCGACGAGCCGACCGATGTGCTCTCGTTCCCCGGCGACGAAGGCGAGCCCATGCCCTCCCCGGGAGAGGCGACGGGTGAGGCGGCCGGTGAAGAAGGGGCGTACCTCGGCGACATCGCCGTCTCCGTTGAGATGGCGGCGCAGCAGGCCGAGGAGGCCGGCCTGAGCCTGGAGGACGAGCTGCGTCACCTCGTGCTGCACGGGCTGCTGCACCTGCTTGGCTACGAGCACGAGAGCGACGAGGACGACGCGGCGATGCGAGCGCGAGAAGAGGCGGTGCTGGGCCCCGAGATCCACGTCTCGGGCGGCCACGACCTGCACGCCTGAGCGACTCGACGGGCCGCGGGGGAGCCTCCCGCGGCGGCGCGTGAGCGCGATCGGGGCCTCGTGTACACTTGCGTCGCCGAACCTCCCCTCGGCTGCGCGGGGGCGTTTTGAACGAGCCGACGACTCCGATGGCGCTCGGCCTGCCCGCCGAGCGGCAGGCGCTGTACCGCAAGTGGCGGCCGCACAGCTTCGCGGACGTTACGGGCCAGGATGCGGTCACCACCACGCTGCGCAATGCCGTCGCCGCCAGCTCCCCCTCGCACGCCTACCTCTTCTCGGGCCCACGGGGCACCGGCAAGACGAGCACCGCTCGCATCCTGGCGCGGGCGGTCAATTGCACGTCGCCCGCGGACGGCGAACCGGACAACGAGTGCGAGAGCTGCCTCGCCTTCCTCGGCGGAGAGCCGCTCGACCTGATCGAGCTCGATGCGGCCTCGAACCGCGGTATCGACGAGGTGCGCCAGCTGCGCGAGAGCGCTGGGGTGATGCCGGCGCGGGCGCGATGCAAGGTGTACATCGTCGACGAGGTGCACATGTTGACGGAGCCGGCCTTCAACGCGCTGTTGAAGACGCTCGAGGAGCCGCCGCCGCACGTGATCTTTGTGCTGGCGACGACCGAACCTCACAAGATCCCGGCCACCATCATCTCGCGCTGCCAGCGCTTCGACTTCCGGCGCATCTCGCTCGACGCGACCGTCTCCCGCATGCGCACGATTGCAGACGGCGAAGGCCTGACCGTTGGTGAGGGCGGACTGGAACTGATCGCCCGCGAGGCGACGGGATCGCTGCGCGACGCCGTGAACCTGCTGGACCAGATGGTCGCGTACCACGGCGATGACTTGCCGGTTGATGCCTTGCGCTCCGGGCTGGGCCTCGTGATCGACGACCGTGCGACGGCATTGGCGACCGCCGCGGTGCAGCGCGACCTCGCCGCCGGGCTGGGCGTGCTGGCGGCGGCGAGCGACGACGGTGTGGAGATTCGCGCCTTCCTGCGCCAGACGGTCGCCAGCCTGCGTGCGGCGCTGATGCTGACCGCCGGGGCAGGAGGCGAACTGGGACTGGCCGAGAGCGAACTGTCCGAGCTGAAGGCGCTCGTCGCCGGTGCATCGTCGAGCGACATCGTCGCTGCATTACGTTCGCTCGGCACAGTCGACTTCGGCGGCGACGCCTACGATCCGCTGCCGGCCGAAATCGCCTTCGCCTCGCTGGCAGTCGGGGTGGCCGAGGCCCCGGTCGTCGCAGTGGAGGCCGTCAACGTCGAGGCATCCGCGCCGCCACCAGCGAGGCCGGCCCGGCAGGCCGCGCCCCGGCAGCCAGCGCCCCAGCGGGCTGCACCACGGCTGACTGCGCCACAACAGGCAGGGTCTCGGCAGGGGGCGCCCCAGCGAGCAGCGCCGCAGGAGGCAGCCCCACCCTCGGGGGCGGCACCGCCTCGCAGTCAGCCGCAGCGTGCACCCGCGCAGGCGGCACCGGCTGCAGCACAGCCGGCCGCACGCAGAGGGTCGGGCGAACCCACACCGCCGGACGAAGGCGAGGCGTCACCCGAACTCGTCGCACTGCGGGGGCAGTGGGGCACGATCCGGGAGTCCGCGCGCAAGCGCACCCATCGCGCCGGGGCGATACTGAATTCGCAGTGTCACATCAAGAAGTTCGAGGGTGATACGGTGGAAATCGGGTTCAAATTCCCGGCCCACGTCGAGCACGCGCAGATGCTTGAGGATGGCAAGGTGATGCAGGCGATCCGCGAAGCAGTGTCCGAGGCGGTCGGCCGCGAGGTCGCGGTGGTGCCCGTGTACTGGCCGGAACTGGGCGAAGCGGCCGAGACTGCGGGCCCTCGCGGCGGCGGCGGCGTCGACGGCGGACACCTGGTCGAGGAAGCGCTCAAGCTCGGCGCGGAACGCACGCCGGAGTAGTCGCGCTTGCCCGACTCCGCGCGTCCGCGCCCGACTTCCGCCACGGCGTCGCCGATCACGAAGCTGATCGAGGCGTTCCACCGCCTGCCCGGCATCGGGCCGAAGTCGGCGCAGCGGCTGGCCTACCACGTCCTGCGGTCCTCGGAGGAGGAGGCGCGCTCGCTCTCGGAGGCGCTGCTCGACGTCAAGGAGCATGTGGTGCTGTGCGAGCGCTGCCAGAACGTCGCGGACCGCTCGCCGTGCTACGTCTGCGAGGACGGGGGGCGCGACCGCAGCGTGATCTGCGTGGTCGAGGAGCCGCTCGACGTGCTGGCGATCGAGCGCACAGACGGCTTCAACGGCCTCTTCCACGTGCTGCACGGCGTGGTCTCTCCGGCGGACGGCATCGGGCCGGAGGACATCAAGATCGCGGAGCTGCTGGCACGGATCCGCGATGTCGACACGGGGGTGACGGAGGTGATTGTGGCGACGAACCCAAACCTTGAGGGAGAGGCGACGGCAATGTACCTTTCGCGCCTGCTCGGACCGCTCGAGATTCGTGTCACGCGGCTTGCCCGCGGTCTGCCGGCCGGCGCGGACCTCGAGTACGCGGACGACCTGACGCTGGGGCGCGCGCTCGAGTTCCGGCAGG
>JASLOV010000114.1 GCA_030745285.1 Dehalococcoidia bacterium
CCTCGACGATGACGAGCCGGGCCTCGGCGAGGAACGGCGCGGTGGCGATGTGCTGGATCAGTTCCGGCGGTTTGAGGCCACGTCCGGCCAGCTCGGTCGTGTTGGTGGCGAGCATGCCGTCGCCATCGAGCGCGGCCCGAAGCTGCTGATAGGCTTCCCGCAGGCGGAAGTCATCGCGCCCGAAAAAGAGGTGCAGGCGCCGGTCGGTCGCGGGCGGCGGGTCGGTGGACTGGCTGCGCGAGGAGGTGTTCATGGTCGATGCCGTCTCAGTCGATGTCCAGCTGCCAGCCGAAATAGGTCGCGATCGTCGTCAGTACGAAGACGCCGGAGCCGGGCCAGAGCAGTGTGGAGACGAAGGTCGGCGTGCCGCCGGCGACGACGCCCTCCCAGCCCGACCACGCGAGCGCGACCGCGAGCCCGGGCAGCGGCAGCCACCACGGCAGACGGGGGTCCTTGTCATCGGCGAGCGCGGAGCGGACGAGATCGCCGGGGCCTGGCCGCGGGGCGGCGTCATCCGAGTGGTCGCGCGAGCGATCAGCGAGGCCGTCGCGCCGTGAGGCGCGCCCTGAGGCATCGCCCCCGTCGCCCGTCCCCTCGTTACCCGCCATGCGGTCATCGTACGTCGGGCGGCTGCGGTGTGGCCACGGCCGGGCGCATCGCGCGCGAACGGCGTGAGCCGGCTGCGACCTGGAGAAGGAGCGGCCAAGAGAGAGAGAGAGCAGCCTAGAGGAATAGATCGTGCTCGCGGTCGCGCACCAGCTCGGCCGACGAGCCCTCACCGCGGGCGTACTCGAAGCCGCGGATGATGGCGGCGGGGACGGCGTCGAGCTTGCCCATCACCATCTCGGAGGTGGCCGCCAGTTCGTCGGCGACGCAGATCGTCGTCACCGTCAGCTCGCGGCCGTCCATATCGGGCAGGCCGACGTAGGAGCGCATCGGCTCGAAACCGGCGACGCCGATGGCGATGTTGGTGTGTCCCTCGCGCCAGGGGCGGCCGAAGGTGTCGGTCATCAGCACGGCCACCTCCACGCCGAGCCGTTCATGAACGGCCTCGCGGATGCCGCGGCAGGAGGCGTCCGGGTCGACCGGCAGCAGCGAGATCACGTCGAGCCCGCCGACATTGGAGCCATCGATGCCGGCATTGGCGCAGATGAAGCCGTGCCGCGTCTGTGTGATCAGGACGCCGCCCACCTGGCGCACGACGCGCGTCGACTCCTGCAGCACCGCCTCAACCAGCCGGGCGTCCTTCTCCATGCGGTCGGCGAAGTCCCGGGCGAACGGGCTCGGTTCGAAACTGTCCAACGGCACAACGCGGCCTTCCGCCTTGGAGACGATGCGCTGCGTGACGGCGATCGCGTCGCCGTCTTCCAGAGGCGTGCCCTGAGCGGCCGCGGCGTCGATGATCTGGCCGGCGACATCGTCTCCGGCTTCGACGAGGGGAATGCCGGTGACCGCGATCACGCGGAACTCGGGTGGGGGAACGGTGCTGCTCGTCATGGAGTGCCCTCGATCATGCGTTGGTCTGCGGCAGGCCGGAGATGCGGGGCGCGGTCTGCGCCTCGTACCGGCCGTTGATCCCGATCAGCAGCACAGTCAGTCCCTTCACAAATCGCGAGAAGTGCAGCGGTCCGGCATCGACGGCGCGCACGCCCTCGATCTGTTCCGCCAGCGCGCAGACGGTCTGCTTTGCTTCCTTGTCCGTACCGGTGACGAGTACGTCCGCATCGACGGCGGCGGCCGGGTCCAGCAGCACACTGGCCGGCAGGCTGTGGAAGGCGCCGACGACCCGCGAGTGCGGCAACGCCGCGGCCGCCTCTTCCGTCGCGGAGCCAGCCTCGACATCGATCAGGTGCGGACCGGTGTCGAATCGCACGGGCACGACGACATCGACGACGATCTTGCCGGCCAGCGCCGGGGCGAGCGCTTCGAGAGTGGGGCGATGCCCGGCGTACGGGACGGTGACGACGACCAGCTCGGCTGTGGCGGCCGCGTCCTCGTTCGTCATACCCACCAGCGCCTCGCGGTGCTGTGGCACCGCCGCCGCTACCGTGGCGGCGGCGGCGACGCCGCGCTCCGCCTGGCGGCTGCCGATGACGACGTGGTGGCCGGCGAGGGTGAACCGCGTCGCAAGTCCGCGGCCCTGCGGGCCGGTGCCACCGATGAACGCAATGGTCTGTCCCATGCCCAGTCCGGGTACCCCAGCTACCTTCGGCTGCCCCGGATGATCCCTGCGCGGGCCGCCGGGGCGCTTACAATCCAAATCAGGCTGAGAAGCCTACGCGCGGCCCGCGGGGCCAGCAAGCAGTCGCATGCGGAAGGTGACCGTGGTCGATACGCACGCCGCCGCCGCACGCACGCACGCACGGGACTCCGCTCTCCAGGGCGCTTCCGTCGCCTCGGACCGGCTGAACGATGCGGCCGTACAGGTCGACGGCTTGACGCATGAATATCAGTCCGGCGCCGGGTCCGTGCTCGCGCTCGACGGCGTCGACCTGGCGGTGGCCGAGGGTGAATTCGTCGCGCTCGTCGGGCCGAGCGGCTGCGGGAAGTCGACGCTGCTGCGCGTCCTGGCCGGGCTGATCGAGCCGTCCGGCGGGACGGCGCTCGTGCACGGTGGACGGCCGCAAGAGGCCCGAGGCGAGCTGGCCGTGGGGCTCGTCACGCAGGACCCGGGGCTGCTGCCGTGGCGCACGGTCGCGGCCAACGTCGCACTCCCGCTGGAGGTGACGGGCGCGACGGGCGACGTGGATGCGCTGCTGCGGCTGGTCGGCATCGATGGCTTCGCCGGCTACCACCCGCGCGAACTCTCCGGGGGGATGCGCCAGCGCGTGGCGCTGGCGCGGGCGCTGGCGCACGCTCCACGGCTGCTGCTGATGGACGAGCCGTTCGGTTCGCTCGACGAGTTCTCGCGCGAGGAGATGGGACTTGAGCTCGTTCGCATCTGGGAGCGGGAGCGCATCTCGGTGCTGTTCGTCACCCACTCGATCCGCGAGGCGGTGATGGTCGCGGACCGTGTGCTGGTGATGAGCGCCGCGCCCGGGCGCATCGTCGCGGACGTGGCGGTGACGATGGAGCGACCCCGGTCGCAGGAGCTGGAGCACACGCCGGAGTTTGGCGAACTCGTCGCCGTGGTGCGGAGCGAGATGGCGGGCCGTTCGTGAGCGACGCCGTCGCACCGCCGACATCGCCCACCTCGCAGACACCTCGCGTCCGGGAAGGTGCGCAGGCCGGCGAGCCTGCTGCCGACCCAGCCGCGACGCGGGGACTGCCGCCCGTACGAGAGATCATCGGCGTCGTCGCGCCGGCCGTGATGGCGGCCGCCGTCGCGCTCGGGCTGTGGGAGGCATGGGTGCGTGCGCGCGACATCAAGGAGTACCTGGTGCCCGCGCCGACCGCCGTCGCCGAGGCGCTGCTCGATGACCCCTCCCGCTTCGTCGGAGCGGGCATCGTGTCGCTGGAGCACGCGCTGGGGGGGCTCGCCCTCGGCGGGGGCGCGGCGTTCCTGCTGGCCGTGGTGATGGCGCACTCGCGGACGCTGGAGCGCGCGCTCTATCCGCTGGCGATCCTCGTGAAGGTGACGCCGGTGGTCGCCGTTGCGCCGCTGTTCCTGATCTGGTTCGGATTCAACGCCTGGCCGAAGCTGTTCGTGGCGGCGCTGATCACGTTCTTCCCGATGCTCGTGAACTCGGTGACCGGCCTGCGCACGATCGATCCATCCGCCCACGACTTCCTGCGCGCGCTGGACGCCTCGCGCTGGCAGGTGTTCGTCAAGCTGCGAATGCCGGCCTCGCTGCCCTACGTGCTGGCGGCCTTGCGCATCTCCGTGCCGCTCTCGCTGATCGGCGCCGTCGTCGCGGAATGGTTCGCGGGCGACAGCGGCGTCGGGCAGATCATCGTGATCGCGAACGGCGACCTGGACACGCCCGTGCTGTTCGGCGCGGTCTTCGTGCTGGCGCTGATCGGCGTGACGCTAACCGGAGCGGTCGCCTATATTGAGCGCCGAGTGCTCTT
>JASLOV010000115.1 GCA_030745285.1 Dehalococcoidia bacterium
ATTGAATCCGGGCGTGATCCGCGCCTCGCCGGTCGGGCACCGAACGCCGGGTGAGACCTCGGGCAGCGCCCGGCAGGCCTCGAGCAACTCGGGGCCCGCGGCCCGATGGATGGCGCCGTCCACGCCGCCGCCGCCCAGCAAAGCTTCATTCGCCGCGTTCACGATGGCGTCGACCTCGAACTTCGTGAGATCCCCTTCGTCGATGAAGAGCGTCGTCGCATCTGACAACCGGAAGCGATCCACTCTTATCCTCCGGCGCCTTGCTCGCTGACCCTGCCGACCGGCATCTCCAGCGCGTCGCCGTACTCGGCCCACGAGCCATCGTACGCCCGCACGCGCGGGTATCCGAGTAGCCGCAGCACGAAGACGCCGAACGCCGCGCGGACGCCCCCGTGGCAATACGTCGTGACCATCTTATCCGGAGTCATGCCGGCCCTCTCCGCCACCGACGGGTCGTCCAGATGTTCGGCGAGCCAGGAGGTCGTACGGAGCAGGCTCATCGCGTGCGGGTTCCGGCGCGGCTTGGCCGATCGCCGTCGAGAATCGGGGTGCTCATACCGGGCAGTATTATGCCCGCGCCGCCGACCGAACGCACGGCCCGTGTGGTCGCTACTCCTGGCGGAGCGCGGTCGCCGGATCCAACCCGGCCGCCGGACGGGCGGCGACGTAGCAGGCGCCGGTCGCCACGAGCAACAGCATGACGGTGACGACCGCGAACGTCAGCGGGTCGGTCGCCGTGACACCGAAGAGCAACGAGTCCAGCGCGCGCGCGCCGGCATAGGCGCCGAGGAGACCGAGCAACGCGCCGACAACGGCTAGGCGCAGCCCCTGCCCGACCACCATCGCGAGCACTTCGGTCCGCGTCGCGCCGAGCGCGATCCGAATCCCGAACTCACGAGTTTGTCGACCGACGGTGTACGCGATCACGCCGTGGATACCGATCAGCGCGAGCGCCACGGCGACCGCCGCGAAGACGGCGAGCAGCCAGGTCGTGAAGCGGTCGCGCGCCACGACGTCGTCGATGAGCTGAGGTCAGGGCTGGCCTACGCGTGCAGCGTCAGAACCCGGACAGACACTCGGCGTCGAGGTGCTCCAGCCAGGCTGATTGAAGGGCTGTTGCGATCATTCGGCTCTGAGTGCCGTAACCGGATCGAGTCTCGTGGCGCGACGTGCCGGGATGAGGCTGGCCGCGAGGGCGACGGTGATGAGCAGCAGTGCAATCGCACCGAATGTCCAAGGATCGGCCGGCTTCACGCCGTAGAGCAGGCTCGCCATGAATCGGGCCGCGACCAACGCGGCGCCGGTCCCGACGGCGAGCCCGGTCAGCACGAGTTTCAGTCCCTGCCAGAGCACGAGCCGCAGCACGTCACCCGTTCGCGCACCCAGGGCGACTCGGATCCCGAACTCGCGCGTCCGGAGCCCCACGAGGTAGACGAGCACGCCGTACAACCCGATCGATGCCAGCACCAGCGCGATGACGGCGAGGAGACTCAAGACCACGGCCTGAAAGTGTTGCTCTGCGATCGCGCCGGCGAGACGCGTCTCGAGGAGGGTGATGCGAGAGACGACGACGTCCGGATCGAATGCGCGCAAGGTCTGTCGGAGAACGCCAACGATCGCACTTGCGTCACCGCTGGTTCTGATCGCCAGCGATTGCGCGCCGATGGGGAACTGCTGGTCGGACAGATAGAAGACGGCGGGGGGTTCGTACCGAGGCCCGAACTCACGAACGTCGCCGGCGATGCCGATGACTTCGAGATGAATACCATCCTCGGTCCACGGCAACGTGAGCCGTTGGCCGATGGCCGACTCTCCCGGCCAGAACTCGTCTGCCATCGCCTCGCTGATGACCACGACCGGGGGGCCGCCGAACCGGTCGCTGACCTCGAAGCTACGGCCCGCGTGGATCGGGATGCCCATCGCCTCGAAGTAGCCCTGCGAGGCTCGCCGCCGCTGGCCGGCGAGGCGCTCGTCCGGAGTCGTGGGCGGCCGCTCGCGTGGATGGACATAGTTCCACGCTCCGCCGTCCACAAACGGCAGGTGTTCGACGCCGCCGCTGGCCTCGATACCCGGGACCGCTCCGATGGCATCGTGCAGTTCGGCGTAGAAACGTGCCACACCCGCTTCATCCTGAAGCCGGAACACGGGCGCTTGCACGTCGGCGATGATCACGCCCTCGAGCCTAGCGCCCGGATCGACGCCCTGCAGGAACAGGAAGCTGCGAACGAACAGTCCCGCGCAGACGAGCAGCACGAGCGACAGCGTCAGCTGGGCGACGACCAGAAGGCGTCGAGGGTGAAGGCCAGCGGCGCTCGATGTGGCCCGCGTACCGCTCAACGCCTCGACGAGGCCGCGGGACCCACTGCGGAGCACCGGGACCAGACCGAACACGACGCCGCTCACGCCGGTGACGAACGCGACGAGCGAGAGCGTCGGCAGGTCGATGGTGATCGACTCGAGCCGTGGCAGGCTGGCCGCGCCGTACAGCTTGAGCAGTTCGAGACCTCCGGCCGCCAGACCGACCCCGAGGATGCTGCCTGCCACCGCGATCGTGAAGCTTTCGTAGAGTGCCTCCCGCACCAGGTGCAGGCGTGACGCCCCAAGGGCCAGCCGCACGGCTTGATCGCGACTCCGGCCCGACGCGCGGGCCAGTGCCAGCGAGCTGACGTTGGCACACGCGACGAGCAGCACCAGGAACACCGTGACGATCAACAGCTGCATCGCCGGTCGAAGGTACCCGAGGAATCGGTCGTGCAGGCGCTCCAGCCGAAGGCCCCACTGCTCGTTGACGTCAGGATACGCTGCGGCCAGACGCGAAGCGATCGTGTCGACCTGCGCCTGCGCGGTTTGCAGCGGGACGTCGGGCGCGAGCCGACCGATCACGAAATAGTCCCGAGAATCGCGGTTGAGGAATCCTCGGTCATCCAGCTGGATCGGGAACCAGAGGTCGATGCCGGCGGGATAGTCGAAGCTACGTGGCATCACGCCCACGACCGTCCAGGGCTGTCCGTCGATGAGCAGAGGCCGCCCGACCGCACCCGGATCCTCACCGAATCGACGCGTCCAGAATCCGTGGCTGATGACGACGACGGCGCCGCTGCCCGGTCGCTCCTCCGAGGACACGAAACCTCTCCCGAGGCTCGGTGTCACTCCGAGCGTGCTGAACAGGTTGGCCGAGACCGACGAGCCGAGCACCCGCTCCGGTTCGCTCCCGCCCGTCACGATACGGCCGTCGCTGAACACGTGATGCACCGCCAGCGAGGCGAACGCGTCGGCTTCCCGGTAGTCCAGATAGTCCGGCCCCGAGACCGAATTCGACGACGTTCGCTCGTTGGTGGCCCAAGCCCAGACGAGCCGCTCGGGATTCTCGAAGGCCAGTGGCCGCAGGAAGACGCCCTGGACAACGCTGAATCCAAGCGTGACCACGCCGATCCCGATGCCGAGCACGAGGACGGCAACGAGCGCATACGCGGGTTGCTTCAGCAGTCCGCGAAGGACGCGCCGGAGATTCTGGAGCATCGGTGTTATTCAGCCCTCAGGGCCGTCGCCGGATCGATCGACGCGGCGCGGCGGGCGGCGATCCAGGTGGCCAGCACGGCCGAGGCGATCAGGACCGTCGGCATCGCGACGAACGTCAGCGGATCGAACGTACCGATGCCGAAGAGCAGGCCCGAGAGGACCCGGTTTGCGGCCAGCGCGAGGACGAGGCCGACGGCGCTGCCCAGCAGCACCAACCTCATGCCGCTGGCCATCAGCATCCGGACCATCTCGCCCTGCTCGGCGCCGAGCGACAGCCGGATGCCGACCTCGCGGACCCGTTGCGCGACGGCGTAGCTGACGATCCCGTGCAGGCCGACACACGCCAGAGCGAGTGCGAGCACCGCGAACGCGGCCAGGACGAGCGCCGAGAGCTGGGCCGGCAGCAACATGATGCCGAGATGGCCGGCCATCGACTTGGCGTCCCAGACGCCGATCTCCGGATCGACCTCGCGTGCCGCCGTCACGACATCCAGCGCCGTCCGCTCACCGTCGATCGACGTGCGTGCGACGACGGTCAGGAACGACGAGTAGCTTTGACTGTAGGGCAGGTAGACGAACGGCCGCGGCGCTTCGCCCATGGTGCGCACCTTCGCGTCGCTCGCCACGCCGACAATCATGATGTCCGCGTCGTCCTCACGGCGGAGCATCTGGCCGGTCACGTCCAGCCGTCCCCAGAACCGCTGGGCCAGCGCCGCGCTGACGATCGCCACCCGCTGGCTGTCCAGGCCGTCGCGTGCCCGGTCGAAGTTCCGACCGCGAATGATGCCGATGCCGGCGGCCTCGAGGAAGCCGGGGTCGATCCGTCCGCGATCCGCGCGGTGCATCGTCTCGTCGGGCGGCGGCTCGACGCCGTCGACGTTGAAGCCGATCGTGTTCGTGCTCATCGTGTTCAGATGCAGGTTGTCCATGAAGCCGACCGCCTCGACGCCGGGGAGCGCACGCACCCGATCGCGCAGACGGTCGATGAACTGTCGTCCGGTCTCCTCGGTGTAACGGGTCCCTGGAATCATCATCTGCACGACGCCGGCCGGCGCCTGGCCGAAGCCCGGGTCCACAGTCTGGATCCGCTGAAAGCTGCGCAGGAAGAGGCCGGCGCCCACCAGCAGCAGGACCGAGACCGTTACCTGCAGCACGACGAGGCCGTTCCGCAGATTCAGCTTGCCCGGCTTGCCCGCGCCGGCGCTCTCGTCCTTGAGCGTGCCCGCCAGATCCGGCTTCGTGCTCTGCCAGGCCGGCATCAAGCCGAGGACGAGGCCCGCGACGACCGATGCCATGAAGGTGAAGCCGAGGACCAGTCCGTCCGGCTCGAGATCCAGCTCGACCGCGATGGGCAGCGGCAGATCGGCAGCCGTCAGGGCGCGCAGCAGCGACGTCGAGAGCGCGATCCCGGCCGCGCCACCGAGCAAGCCGAGAACGACCGTTTCGGTCACGAGCTGGCCGATCAGATCGCGCCGCGTGGCGCCCAGCGCCAGTCGGACGGCGATCTCCTTGCGGCGGTCGACGGCGCGGGCCAGCAGGAAGCTCGCCAGGTTCACGCACGCCATCAGCAGGACGAGGCCGACGACGACCATCAGCAGCCAGGCCGCGGCACGGACGAACCGGTCGAACGGCGGGATCAGAATGACGTCGACGGACGGCACCATGATGAACGCCGTGTTCGGGTCCCACTCGTCGAGCCGGTCCTCGGTCAACTGCGCCGCGACAGCGTCGAGCGAAGCCTGCGCCTGCGGCAGGCCGACGCCCGGCCGAAGGCGCGCCGTGACGAACATCGAGTGGTTGCCGCGCTCCTCCAGCTCGTCGTCGTTGGTCGCCATGAGCTGGTTGATCATCATCATCGGCGCGTAGATCGCCGGCACCATCCCTTGGAAATAGCCGGTGAACTGCTCGGGCGCCACGCCGACGATCGTATAGGCCATGCCGCCGACCCGGATCGTCTGGCCGACGATGTCGGGGTCGCCGCCGAAGCTGCGCTGCCAGAAGCCGTGGCCCAGCACCGCCACCTGATGCGCCCCGGGCGCGACGTCGTCGTCGGGCAGGAGGGTCCGGCCGACCTCGGCGTCGATGCCGCGCAGCGTGAAGTAGTTGCCGGTGACCGCCTCGGCGGGGTACATGCTGATGCCGCCATCGATGTCGACCTGCGCCGGCACCATCCGCGTCGCCGAGATGCCGGCAAAGACGTCGCCGGTCGCGTCGCGCACGTCCCGGAAGTCCGGATTCGAGAAGACTCCCCACGGGAAAGTCGGGCTCGATTCGTAGATCTCCACCAGTTCCTCGGGCGCCCGGACCGGCGGCTGGCGCAGGATGATCGCGTTGACCAGCGTGAAGATCGCCGTGTTGGCGCCGATGCCGATCGCCAGCGACAGGACTGCGCTGATCGTGAAGCCCGGGCTCTGGCGCAGCCGGCGCAGGGCGTAGCGGACGTTCTGGCGCAGGGTATCCATGGTTGAGTCTACGTCTGGGCCTGGGCGGCGGTTCCCTTCGTGCTAGCCTTCCGTTCCATGTCCCAGCCGCGGACGCCGGCGACGTCTACCGCCGCTTATCTCCGCTTCATTATGCCCTCACTCGTCGGCATCTTCATGATGCTGGTGCCGATCCGGTACGGCGACACGATCAACATCGGAATGGGCATCGTCGCCGCGGAGTTGCAGGCGATGTTCGCGCCGATCCTGCCGGCGCTTGTCACACTGGTCATCGTCCTGTCGGCGGCGGCGAGTGTCGCGATGATCGTCGCGCGACGCCGCCTCGACGCCTCAGTCGCGGAGCATCCGATCCTTGCGATGTTCCTCGTCAGGCCGTGGGTTCTCGTCGCGCGGCTCACCGGCGCCGTTGTAGCCGCGGCCGTCCTGTTCCAGCGGGGGCCGGCATGGCTTATCTCCGACGCCACGGGCGGCGTCATCCTGAACGATCTCATCCCGGTCATTCTCACGATCTTCGTCGTCGCGCCGTTCCTGCTGCCGTTGCTCACGGATTTCGGTCTCATGGAACTGATGGGCACACTGCTCAGGACAGTGTTCCGGCCGCTCTTCACGATGCCGGGCCGGTCGTCGATCGATGCACTGGCCTCGTGGATGGGGTCGGCGCCGGTCGGCGTCTTGATTA
>JASLOV010000116.1 GCA_030745285.1 Dehalococcoidia bacterium
TGAAAACTAGCCGGTCCAGTCCATGTGGCGTTGCGTGGATCTTCCTGGCTCGACGTCCTCGACGACCGCGGTGACCGTTGTCTCATCGAGGAACATCTCGACCGCTAATCCCGGCGAATTTGGATCAGCTGGCAAATGTCCCAGGCCATGCGACGGAGCCACAGAGACTCGAACCCTGCCAAATCCGCTGAGAGTCGAGTCTAGCTAGCGGGTTATGGCGGCCCCGACCGGATTTGAACCGGCGACCTCGTCCTTGACAGGGACGCGAGCACTCCGCTGCTCCACGGGGCCGCGATGTGCGGCCCCCACAGGCTAGAGGCTCGTCCGGCGGTGATCAATCGCGGAGTTGCGTGGACGTCGCCTCGCCCGGGAGGGGTGCGGCGGCTAGACTCATCGCGGAGGGCGCATGCCACGTAACCCGCGAGCGCGCAGACGCCGCCTGCCGCGACGGTTGCCGCCTCGACCCGGCGTCGAGCCGAGGGCGAGCGATGGTGGCGGGGTCGTGACGTCCGCGGACACCCGGCCGGCACGTCTCGTGAAGCGCGAGGCCCCGTTCCTGAGAGCCGAGCTACGACGCGTCGCGGCTATCTCAGGTGTCTGCTTCGCACTGATCGGGGCGCTCGTGGTGGTCGACCGCCTCGCCTGACCGGACGCCTGACTGTCAGCTGGACGCCCGCCAGATCGCTACGGGAGCGCCCCTGCGGTGGTCGCCGCCTCGTCCTCGGTGAAGGCGTGTAGCGTTTCGGCGCGAAGAGCTGGCTATGGTCCCATCCTCGGCTGAGCGGGTGCGTGCGGTGATGGCACGCCCGCGTCGAGACACGTCAGGCCCTTGCCGGCTGCGCGTCGGCTAGCGCAGTCGGTTCCACCCGTAGGCGGCGCCGGCGACCACGGCCAGTGCGCCGGCGACGTCTCGGTCGAAGAGCGCGAGGTCGCCGCCGAAGACGAGCCGCAACAGTCCCGCGACCGCGACCGCGACGACGGCGATCAGCTGAACAGCCCGGCCCCGCTTGCCGCCCGTGCGCTCGACGGCCTCGCTGATCACGGTGCCGGCGCCGAGGCCCATCAGGAGCGCGATCGCGAGCGTGAAGAAGCTGGCGAACGGGCGGGCGGGAAGCAGGTAGGCGCCGAGCAGCCCGAGCGGCACCGATGCGACGAGGGCCGCGGCCGCGGACTTCACGAGATCGATGGCGCCCAGTTCGTACATCGGCGGCCGGCGCAGCTCCGCACAGTCCTCGCAGCGGACGCCGCCGGGGGTGTGCACGAGGTCGTGCGGGCAGACGTACTTGCCGCAGCGACCGCACCGCAACTCCGTCTCCGTGTCCGGGTGGGTCTCGCAGTAGGGGACTGGAGGGTCCTTCCCGTGGTCGGCTAGCCGGCCGCGCGGTCAGCTGCCCGACCAGCTGCGGCCTCAGCCGGCTGGCGCCGGTTCCGGCACGCGGCAGCCCTCGTCCCGTGCGGCGGCGAGGAAGGCTTCGACCACCTCATCCGGCAGGGGGATGTCGCCGGGCTCTCGTTCGTCTTCGCGATCGAGCGCGTGGTAGTCCGAGCCGCCCAGCGGGAAGAGCGAGTGTGCCCGGGCAAGTTCGTGGAGCGACTGCACGAGCTCGGGTCCGTAGGCCTTGTAGAAGACCTCCATGCCGAACAGTCCTTCCGCGGCGAGCGAGGCCGCCACCTGCTCGTAGTCCTCGGTGAAGGAAGGGTGTGCGAAGACGGGGAGGCCGCCGGCGGCGCGGAGCATCGTCACCGCCTCGGCGGGCGTGAGCTTCTCCCGCTGGACGTAGGCCGGACTGTTGCGGCCGAGATAACGGTCGAAGGCTTCGGTGATCGTCTCCACGTAGCCTCGCTCCAGCAGCGCCTGCGCCACATGGGGGCGGCCGACCGACCCTTCGCCGGCGATCTCCTGCACGCGGGTCCACTCGACCGGCACTCCGAGCCCGTCGAGCGCGGCGACCATCTGCTCCGCCCGCGCCAGCCGTCGCTCGCGGAAGCGCGCGAGCTGCGTGTTCAGGGCGGCGTCGTCGGGGTCGATGAACAGCCCCAGCATGTGGACCTCGCTGCCGGGCACGTCACAGGACAGCTCGACGCCGGGGATCAGCGTGAAGCCGGGGTGCCGGGCGGCTGCCGCCGTCGCCTCCGGCAGCCCTTCGAGCGTGTCGTGGTCGGTCAGCGCCATGACGCGGACCCCGCGCGAGGCGGCGAGATCGATCAGCTCGGTCGGCAAGAGCCGGCCGTCAGACCGGGTCGAGTGTGTGTGGAAGTCGCCAATGCTCACGCGGTGATCTCCTCTGCACGTCACTTCTGCACGTTGCTTCACTGGACCAGCGTGCGGCGGTCGACACGTTTGATGCTGGTCGCGCGGCCGGTCTGTTCATCGATCTCGATCAGGACGGAGTTGAACAGCAGCTCCTCGCCGTCCGCGACGGGCAGGCGGGTGGGCATGCTGGTGACGAAGCGGTCCACCACGGACGAGACATCGTCGCCGATGATCGAGTCGACGACGCCGACCATGCCCAGGTCCGTGACCATCGCCGTGCCGGCCGGCAGCACCCGTGCGTCCGCGGTCGGCACATGCGTGTGAGTGCCGACGACGGCCGCGACGCGTCCATCGACGTACCACGCAAGCGCCTGCTTCTCACTGCTGGCCTCGGCGTGGAAGTCGATCACGACGACGGCGTCGTCGCCGAATCCATCGAGCAGGGCGTCGATGGCGCGGAACGGGTCGTCGACAGCGACGGGCATGAAGACGCGTCCCATCAGGTTGATCACGGTCAGATCGCCGGTGGTGGTGACGCCGTGCCCGGCGGCGGCGGGCGGGTAGTTCGCGGGGCGCAGGATCGGCAGATCGCCGTCGAGCGCCGGGACGAATTCGCGGACGTCGTAGATGTGGTTGCCGGACGTGATGACGTCGACGCCGGCCTTGAACAGCTCGCGCGCGGTCTTCTCTGTCAGCCCGCGGCCGGCGGCCGCGTTCTCGCCGTTCAGCACGACGTGGTCGACCGCCAGCTCTTCGCGCAGTGCCGGCAGGATGTGGGCCACGGCGGTGCGCCCCGGCCGGCCGACGACATCGCCGACCATCAGTACCCGCATCGCTAGTGTGCGACCGCCGAGGCGCGGATCTCGCGCACGACCGTCACCTTGATCTCGCCAGGGTACTGCATCGTCTCTTCGATCTTGCGCGAGACATCGCGGGCGAGGCGCATCGCGTCCGAGTCGTCGATCTGGTTGGGCTTGACGATGATACGAACTTCGCGGCCGGCCTGGATCGCGAACGACGACTCCACGCCGTCGAACGAATTGGCGATCGATTCGAGCGCCTCCAGGCGTTTGATGTACTGCTCCGATGACTCCCGGCGGGCCCCCGGGCGGCTGCCGGATATCGCGTCGGCGATGATCACGATCAGCGACTCGGTCGTCTCCGGCTTCACCTCTTCGTGGTGGGCAGCGATGCAGTGCACGACCTCACGTGGCACCTGGAAGCGCCCGGCGATCTCCGCGCCGATGGCGGCGTGGGTGCCTTCGAGCTCGCGGTCGACTGACTTGCCGAGGTCGTGCAGTAGGCCGCCGACGCGGGCCACCTCGATGTCTGCACCCATCTCGGCGGCGAGCGCCGAGGCGAGCCACGATGTCTCCAGCGAGTGGCGCAGCTGGTTCTGTCCGTAGGAGAAGCGGTACCGCAG